>PMLH01000486.1 GCA_003159055.1 Myxococcales bacterium | reverse complement strand
GTCTTCGCCTGCGCTTCGGCCTTGACTTGCGCCTGGGCCAGCGTCTTGGCCTGCGCCTCTTCCTTGGCTTGCGCCTGAGCTAAGGTCTTGGCCTTTGCCTCGGTTTGGACACGCGCCTCGGCGCCGTTGTCGACGGCGGTGTTTGCAACCGGCGGATGCACGCGCGGGATCACCCGCAGCGTAATGCCGGCGCCCTTCGATTCCACGCGATAGTCGGAAGCCTGTCGCAAGGTCAGCACGATGCGGGTGCGCGGGCCGGCGCTGTCGTCCTCGGTCACGCTGGCGGACACCAGGCCCACCGCATAGGTACCGGCGTCGAGCGGAACCTCCACATCGCCCAAGCGCGCGCCGCTCAGCTCTACCACCACGCGGGCCGGTTGCTCCAGCTTCCAGGTCGTGAAGGTCGGGCGGGCCGACGTGGCGATGACCACCGCCGTGTCGCCTGACGTCTCCGACACGCGAATGTTCTTCACCCGCACGGTTTCGGCGCTTGCAGGAATGGACCAAACCGCCAAGCTGGCAGCGCCAAGCACAGCAGCCAGGAACTTGGGTCGCTCTCTTTGACAGGTCATTGATCGTTTCCTTCCGGATTGACGAGAACGGCACGCTCGAGCGCCTTGGTAGTCCCGCCCGGAGTAATCTCGGACATCTCGAGCACCACGCGATCAGACAGGATTTTGGTTACGCGTGCGGCGGATTTTGAAAGGTAGTCCCCGCGTTTGACGGTCTGTCCAAGCCCGGTTGGGTCCTTGAACATCGCGCGCGGATTGGCGTCGCCGCTGATCACGGCGATCAGGGTCAGCTCTTCGAGCGAGTACTTGGCGCACACCGCAGAGACCGTGGCCATGGTGACCTTGGGACCGCGTTCGATCCACGAGTCGAGGTAGGAACGGAAGGGGTCGCGGTTGGAATCATCGCTTTCGTTAAAGTCCTCTTCGCGCAGGACTTTGCGCCGAAGCACGGTCAGTCGCTGCGCGAGCGCTTCCGCTGAGTTGGCAGCGGGCGCGGGGGGCGGAGGGGTGGGCTTGGCTGGCACCGCTGCGGCTGCCGGTGCCGCTGCATGCGCCGCCGTCGGCTTGTCGCCCTGCTTGGGTGGCTCGGCGGCGAGCGCATGCGCGAGCCAGAGCGATCCACCCAGCGCACACCCGAGACATGCAACGGTCAGGCTCTTTTTCATGGTCAGCCTCCTGACCCCTGATCGCGATAGCGGAACGTCGCCGCCACGAATCTCGCGCGCAGTCGCGGGGAAGCGCTCGCCTCGGCTTTTTCGATGGATAGCCCGAGGTTTTCCACGTTCACGATGCGGGGAAGCTCGCTGAGGTTCTTGAAGAACTTGGTGATCGCGTGGTACGTGCCGCGCACCTCGATGCGGATTGGGATGCGAATGTAGAGCTCCTGCGGGTTTTCGGCATCGATGGTGAGCGAGACGATTTCCAGACCAGCGAGCTCGGCCTGTTCCTGGATGTTGGACAGGAAGGTTGGGATTTCCGCGTTCTTGGGCAGGGCCTTGAGCAGCTCGCGCTGCTCTTGCTGGAGTTGGGTCAACTCGGTTCGATAGGCCTGATACTCGCGCTGCCGCTTCTGGTAGTTTTCCTTTTCGTCGCGCAGCTGCTGTTGCCGCGCACGCGCGCCTTTGATCTGGTCTTGCATGTCGAGATAGAAAAGCCCGCCATACACGCCAAAGATGGCCAGGACCACGCCCGCAGTGATTGCGATCTTGATCGGCGTCTTCAGGCGAAGCAGTTTTTGTAGAGCGTCGTTCATCTAGTAAATCACCGTCGCTGAAAGGCCAAAGTTGACGTATTTGACCGCGCCCTTGGCTGCCTGTGCGGTGGCGTCCAAGTTCACCTCCTTGAAGAACACCGAGGAATTGAGGCGCTTCAAGAACTCGGCGACATCCTCGTTGGACTTCGCCGATCCGCGCAGCTTGATGTGTTGCTTCTCCTCGACATAGGACTCGAGCCAGGCGCGCTTGGTTTCCCAATTCGAGAACCCGGCGTTGGGATCGCGGCGCAACGTCTCTTCGTAAGTCACTCGATCGAAGGTCGGGCCTTTGCCGGGGCTTAGGATTTCGGACATTTCCCGCAGCAGGAACACCGGCCCGGTGCGCCCGGCTTCCAAGGACTGGATGGTCTTGCGCTGCTTGAGCAGTTCTTCGCGCTGCGCCCGGACCTTGTCGTAGTCGCCCAATTCCTGCTTCATCTTGGCCACGTCAGCCTGCAGGATCGTGTTCTCGCGCTGGACATTCTCAAGCTCGTTGGTGGCTTCCAGATGGAAGAAGATGACAAGACCCACCGAGCCCAGGATGGCCAGCCCCATGATGAGAAAGTGGCGCTGGCCAGCGCCTTGTCGTTTGGCTTTCCTCGACGGCAGTAGGTTGATACGAATCACTGCTTGTCTCCAGGTCGTCGCAGCGCAAGCCCGACGGCGACGGCGGCCTCGGCGGCGTGCTGGGATACGAAACTGAGGTCGAACTTGCCCTCGTCCACCATGACCTTGCGGAAGGGGTCCATGACTTCCACCGAGGTGCGCGCCTTGGCTTCAAGCGCCTTCTGCAGCGACGGCACTTTGGCCGATCCGCCGCACAGGTAGATTTTGGTGATGGTCGCGTCGCTCGATGACGCCAAGTAGAAGTCGAGCGAGCGTTGGAACTTGCCGGCCACGCCATCGGCGACCGAAGCGATGACCGCCTCGACCTCTTGCGGGACGACCTCGCTCACGCCCTCGCCGGCCGAGCCGATCTTCCAGGCCTCGGCTTCCTCTTGGCTGACGTTGAGGCGTTTCTGGATTTCCTCGGTGAAGGCGTTTCCGCCGACGGTGACGTCGCGGGTGAACGCGCTGGTTCCGCCGGCGATGATGTTGATGTTGGAGAGCGTGGCGCCGACGTTGATGACCGCGATGGCTTCCTCGGGAACCACGGGGTAGTTCGCCTCGAAGGCGTTTTGGATGGTGAAGGCCGCGACGTCCATGATCATTGGCTGCAGCTTCGCCTCGCGGATCACCATGCTGTAGTCGGCGACGACTTCCTTTTTGGCGGCGACCAGGATCAATTCCATCTGCCCGCCCGAGGCGTCGTTGCCGACCAACTGGTGGTCGATTTCCACGTCGTCCTTGGAGAAAGGAATGTGGTGCTCGGCTTCCCAGGGAATCTGTTCGTCCAGTTCCTCTGGGGTCATGGGCGGAACCTTGATCTTCTTGATGATCACCGAGTGTCCGGAGATCGCGGTTGCGACCTCTTTGCCCTTGATCCCAAGGCTGTCGCGCAGGGTGCGAATCGCCTCCACCACCGCGCCTTGATTCATGATGGCGCCGTCGACGATGGTCTGGGACGGCAACGGTTCAAAACCGAAGTTGATCAGTTGCAGGCCCTTCGAGGTCTCCTTAAGCTGGACGACCTTGACAGAACTCGAACCGATATCGAGTCCTATGCAGTTCTTGGGCATTCGTATTGTCTCCGTTGCTGGTCCTGCATCTGCGTATTTTCACCTACACGGTGCGAAGAAATCAAAAAACGCCTTCACAGCAATACCTATCGTTCATTTTGCCCTCCAAGTTGAATCGGTTGGCCCGGGCAGCGCATGCGCGGATGTAAGGGGTGGTGGGATGACCGGCGATGGCGTCTCCGAACGGGCTTCGCCCATGGCCGTCAATTCGCGCGTGTCCCTGCCGACCACGATTCCGTATTCCTTGATCTTGTAGAGGAGGGCGCGGTGGCTGATTTCCAGTAGCTCTGCCGCTCGCGTACGATTGCCCCGGGTTTTCAGCAAGGCGCGCCGGATGAGGACCTCTTCGGAGCGCCGGGAGGCACGTTTGATGGACAGGTCGCCGTCGTCTGGGATGACCTCCGCGGTTTCCGGGTTTGGGGTCCTACCATTGCTCTCTATCCGCTCGGGCAAGACGCCAACCTCAATGAGCGAGCCCTCGCACAGCACGATGGCGCGTTCGACGCAGTTTTCCAGTTCGCGCACGTTGCCGGGCCAGTCGTAGTCGACCAGCATTTGCATGGCCTCGGGGCTAGCACCGGTCACGGCAAGGCCCATGCGCGCGTTCATGCGTGCGATGAAATGCTCGACCAGAAACGGGATGTCCTCGCGGCGCTCGCGCAGGGCCGGCAAGTGCAGGGCGAAGACATTGAGACGATAGTAGAGATCTTCGCGGAAGGCGCCGCGGCCCACCTCGGCGGCAAGGTCGCGCGCGGTCGCCGCCACCACGCGCACGTCGACCTTGATGTCCTGGCTGTCACCCAGGCGCCGGATCTCACCTTCTTGCAGAACCCGCAGCAGCTTGACTTGCAAGCCAATCGGCAGCTCGCCGATTTCGTCGAGGAAAAGCGTCCCGCCCGAGGCTTCCTCGAACAGACCCTTGCGGTCGCGGTTGGCGTCGGTGAATGCGCCTTTGCGATGCCCAAAGAGCTCCGATTCGAGCAGAGTGTCGGGGATGGCACCGCAGTTGACGGCAATAAACGGGGTGGCCGCTCTCGGCGACATACGATGGATCGCCCGTGCCACCAGCTCTTTGCCGGTCCCGGATTCGCCGCCGATGAGGACCGTGGTTTTGAATTCCGCGATTCTTCGAACCGTGCGGAACAGGTCCAGCATCTGGCGACTTCGCGCGACCAGGTCGCCGAGGCCCGAGTCGGGCTCCCCGCCACCCGCCCGAATCTGTTTGTGCAGCGTTTGGTTTTCCCGGGAAAGCCGCTCGCGTTCTTCGGCCTTGCGCAGGAGCAGGACCAACTCGTCGGCTTCGAAGGGCTTGGAGATGTAGTCGTACGCCCCGCGTTTCATCGCCTCGATAGCGATGTCGCGGCTCCCGTAGGCGGTCATCACAACGACCGTGGTGCCGAGGTGGCGACTTCGGACCTGATCGACGAGGTCCATCCCGCTTTGCCCAGGCATGCGCAAGTCCGTGATAATCACGTCGTAGGGGCGCTCTTCCAGCTCCTTCAGGGCGTTTTCGACGGACGCGACGCCCACCGGCTCGTAGCCTTCGCGTTTGAGCAGGGTCTGCAGCATATGCCGCAGGTTCTGCTCGTCATCCACGATTAGCACTCGACGCATGGGGGGGCCCTAGAAACTGGCTGCACTGGGCAAACGGGGAAAGCCGGTAGCCCATCGTAACAGATGGCCTTTTTTTCAGCTAGTTTCCATGCGTCAGGAGAGACCGTGAAAACCGGATCCGGGGCCGGATTCGGTCGCCGGATCCGGTTCCGGATCCGGAACCGGCACTAGCCGGCTGCCGGCTGGGTCTCTAGGGCTTCGGCGTCGGCGATGTCTTTGGCGCGGCCGTTTTCGCGCTTGGCCGCGATCAAGTCTTTGCGCCCGATGACGTGAACTTTGATTCCGTCACGCTCGATCTCTTCGCGGCGCAACCAGGCGGCCGCGAACTCGAGGCCGCAGATACCCTTGCTGAGGTCGATTCGGTTGGGAGGCACACCAATCCAAACCACATCCAGGGGCGGGGCTGCGTTCAGGTGATCAATGGCAATGGGAGGCGCACCGAATTCGGCGAGCGCACGGTACACGCGTTCCATGTTGTCCGGCGAATCGTCAAGCCACAGATCCATGTGGCGGGTGGTGCGCGGTTGGCCGTAGTACTCGACGGCAATCGCTCCCACGAGCAGATAGCGAGCATCGACTTTCGCAAATGCTCGCAGGAGCTTCATGAAGTCTTTGTTGATTTCCAACGTAGCCTCCTAACTTTCATGAAATCGACAGCCCAAAGCGTGGCTGCCCGACGCGGCCGAAAACCCCAGATCGCGTTCGCCCCTCACCACCATCGATAGACGAATTCCAGCGCCCGTATGGGGGACGCAGGTCCTTGTCGTCCATCGCCTCCGGAATCTCCGGCACGCGGCCATTCTAGCGTCTGTGTTTGGCGCTGGACCGATTTTTTTTCAGGCCGAGGTGAGGCCTGCGTCAGAAAGCAGGGATTTGATTTCCTTCTTGGTCAGCTCGCGGAAACTGCCCATTTTCAGGCCTTCGAAGCTGATTTCGCCAAGTCGAACACGGGAAATCTTCAGCACTGTGTGCCGAACCAGCTCGCCGGCGGCCTTGATGGCTCGCGGGCGGCTTTCTGGGACGACCATCTCCACCCAGGTGTTCTTTCCGGTCGTGGCGATCGGGTCCACCTTGGTCGGCTTGACCGGGCGGCCTTCCCACCGCCAGCCACGCAGAAGGCGCGCGACTTCCTCGTCGCCCACGGGGCCCTGGAATTTCAGGTGGTAGGTCATGGGCACGCGTCCGCCGCCGCGGGACATCCGCTCGGCCAGGGCACCGTCGGTGGTCAGAAGGATCACGCCCTCGGCAAGAAAGTCGAGCGGCGCAACCACGGTCCAGCCAACCGCGACGTCGGGAATGAACCGGGCGATCGAGCGGCGTTCCGCGTTGTTCGGTGCCGAGGGTGCCAACGTGGCCAGACAAGCGCGGGGCTTGAGCAACACGCGGTACTGCGGCGTCTCGACTCGGACGCGCTGGCCGTGGACCTCGACGCGGTCCTGGTATGGATCGACCACGGTGCCGAGCTCGGTGACGACCTTCCCGCCGACCTTGACCTCGCCAGCGCGGATCATCTCCTCTGCCCGTCGGCGCGACGCGATTCCGGCCTGCGCCAGCAGCTTCTGCAGTCTGATTTTCGAACCCTCGCCCATCTGCTCCTACTCGCCAGCCGGCGTGGACTCCGGCTCGTTCTTCGTTTCGGTCTCGTCCGACGCTGCGTTCCGCGGTTCGTCGGGTTTCTCGTCGGTCTTCTCTTCCTCGGCGCTGGGCTCGAGATCGCCCAAGACTTGCTTGGCCACCTTGGACGCCTCGTCGAGCTCGTCGAGCAGCGGATCGGTGTCCTCCGGTTCGGCCGCAAGCTCGCCGCGTGCGACTTGTGTGAGGGCGACGTCCGGCTTGGCCGTGATCGCACTGGGCGTTGCCGGCGCCTCGCCGTGCTCGGCCTCGACCTTGGACTGGTCCTCGGCCGACAGATCGCAGAACTCGCGCAAGGTCGGTAGCTCGCTCAGTTCTCGCAGGTTGAAGACCCGCAGGAACTCCGGCGTGGTCCCGTACAGCATGGGCCGGCCGACCTCCTCCCTCTTGCCGATGATGCGCACCAGCCCTCGGTCGAGCAGCGTTTTGAGCACCGGGCCGCAATCGACGCCGCGAATGTCGTCGATTTCCGGTCGCGTGACCGGCTGGCGGTAGGCGACGATGGCCAGGGTTTCCATCATGGCGCGCGACAGCCGAACCGGCTTGCCGACCATCAGCTTCGATACCCAGGCGGCGTTGTCGACCGCGGTGCGCAGGTGCCACCCGGTGGACAGCGCGACCACTTGGATGCCGCTGTCGTGGCGCTTCTGTATGAGCGCCTGTACCGCGGCGCCGATCTTTTTGCCGTCGCGCTCGCCGAGCAGGCGCTTGAGGTCGGAAAGGCCGAGCGCTTTGTCGGATGCAAAGAGCAGGCTCTCGATGATCGACTCCAGCCGGGTCTCATCGAGGGTGGCCTGGCCTTCCGCTTCGGCATCGCCAGTTGGCTCAGCCGAGGTCTCGCCCTCGGCGGTCGTGCCGGTTTCGGGTTGCGCGGCAGCTGGTACACTCTCTTGGGCGGCGCTCGCATCGGCAGGCGCGTCGCCCACCGTTACGTCGTTGCCCGTCTCGGTCTGCACTTCTGTGCGGGTTTCTTCGTCGGAGGTTTGTTCTTGCGCCTCGGCGGCCGTCTCGGCGGAACTTTCTGCTGGGGAGACCGGCTCGGCGTCCGCGCTCGAAGCGTCGGCGGCTTGTTCGGTTTCCGACGGCTCGGCCTCGTTCTCCATGGCACGCTCGGTCTCGGCCGCGCCCTGGGCCACGTCGGCGACATCCTGGGTGGCGGTCGCTGGCTGCTCGGTCTCCGAGTAGGCGACCTGCTGGCAATTCGCGTGATGTTTTCACTTCTTGCGTTTGGGCATCGGTATCGGCTTGCTGATCGGTTCGCCGGCAAGCTCGGGAGCAGGCTCGGTGTCGGACGCTACTTTGGCCACGTCGGCGACGTCCTGGGTGGCGGTCGCTGGCTGCTCGGTCTCCGAGTCGGCGACCTGCTTACTTTTCGGTTGCTGTTTGCTCTTCTTGCGTTTGGCCATCGGTAGCTTCCTCGCCCGTTGCGGCAGAGGCAGGAGAAGATGCGGAGATTACCTCTTCTTGTGGGCGAAGTTCGACTGGTTCTCGCGGATCGTCGGAGGCGGGTTCCTGAGCCTGAGCATCCCCGCCGCCCACGGGTGCATCGGCGGCCACGGCAGCCGTGGCCGGCTCCGGTTCCGTGGCCGGCTCCGGTTCCGGCTCCGGTTCCGGCCCTCGGTTCCGGCCTTCGGTTTCGCCGGAGAGCTCGGCGGTCGCGATTTCCGCATCAGCAGTCAGCTCGGCCGCTGCGCTCTCCGTATCAGCAATGACGTCGGCAGTCGTGGTGGCAGAATCATCGCTCGGTACCTCGGAGGCAGCCTCGGTCGGCTCCGCGCTGGTCGCTTCGGTAGCCGCAGGCGCAGTGGCCTCGGCGGGCTTCTGCTGCGACTCGGGTTCCTTGGCCGACGTCACGTTCAAGTGCCGCGCGTCGTCCAGGGCCGCGCCCTCGACCTGCGCCAGGAAGAACGTCCCCGTCGACTCTTGCTGCAGGATGCGCACGACCCGCAGGCGCGCCAGCTCGAGCACGGCCAGCAGCGACACCACGACCTTGTGGCGCAGCTCCGCGGGGGCCAGATTCTGGCCCAGCAGATCCTCGAACCGCACCATGCCTTTGCCCGCCTCCAGCAGGTCGACGATCTGGTTGATGCGGTCGCTGATCGACATGCGATCCATGACCACGTCGTGCGTGTGCTCGGGCTTGGCCTTCTTGAGGGCGCCCGCCCAGTGTTCGATCAGCTTCCAGACGGAATGCTCGGCCAGCCCCGCTTCGCCCTCGGCCTGCAGGACTGCGCCGCGCACGAAGACATTGCGGCCCTCGATGGGGCGACTGCCCAGGTTTTCCGCGGCGTGTTTGTACTTCTGGTATTCGAGCAGGCGACGAATCAGCTCTTCGCGCGGGTCGAGGGCCTCCTCGCCCTCTTCGCTGGCCTCCAGCGGTTCGGGCGACGGCACGAGCTCGCGCGACTTGAGATACGCCAGGTGCGCGGCCATCACCAGGTAGTCCGCGGCGACCTCGACCGCCATGTTCTCCATCAGCTCAAGGTACTCGATGTACTTCTGGGCGATGAAGTCGATGGAAATGTTGAGGATGTCGATCTCGTGCGTCTGGCACAGGTGCAACAGCAGGTCGAGCGGCCCCTCGAATTCCGGCAGCGTGATTCGATAGGTTGGGCTGCCCGAGCTGTCGGCGGGCAGCGCCACCGGCATCGGGTTGGGTGAGGGCGATGGCTTTTCCTGGGTCATGAACCGATCGCCAGGCTGAGGCCGCGGGCCCAATAGTACGTGACGACGTCGATGGGATAGCCAATGACCCGCATCATCGGCAACCCGAGCGAAGGGCTAATGACCAAGAACAGAAGGATGAACGAACCGTAGCGCGCGAGGAAATCGACCACATTGTGCATCGACCGCGGCAGCAGCCAGGCCAGCACCGCGCCACCGTCGAGCGGCGGAATCGGCAGCAGGTTGAAAATCATGAGCGAAAGATTCAGCCGCACGAGGTAGTGGAAGGCCGTCATGAGGAGCTCTTCGGAGGCGTGCAGCTTCGCTCCGAGCACGATGATGATGGAAACCACCAGCGCCATCACCAGGTTCATGAAGGGTCCGGCCACTGACACCAGCATGCGACCCGTGCTCATCGACCAGCGTCGCGTGTACGCCATCGGGTTGGTCTGAACCGGGCGTCCCCATGCCAGCAGCGGCAATCCCCCGGACGACGCCGACAGCGCCATGATGATGGGCATCAGGATGGTGCCGATGGGGTCGATGTGGTGCTGAGGTTGGAGCGTAACCCGCCCCTGCGAGCGCGGCGTGGGATCGCCCAGCCGGGTCGCAACCCATGCATGCCCAAATTCATGGACAGTTATGGATAGGATGAACGCGATCAGATAAAGGATCGCGTGCTTGATCTCGTCAGGGCCAATGTTCAAAGCAGTCTCCGGACCGCTCGGTATAGCCGACGTACTCTGACATGGTCAACGCCACTTAGGCCCGGGGATGGAACTTCTCGTAGACACTGCGTAAATGGGCGCGGGAAAGATGCGTGTAAATCTCGGTGGTTCCGATGTCGGCGTGGCCCAGCATGGATTGGTCCGAGCGAAGGTCGGCGCCGCGCTCGACCT
>PMLH01000443.1 GCA_003159055.1 Myxococcales bacterium | reverse complement strand
TCGCATTGCCGCGGGCTGAAACGAAACACCTCGGCCCCGAACCGCGCGATGTCGTGCCGGCTCGCTCCAACGGCCATCAGCTCGATTCCGCAGCAGGCCAGCCCGAACAGCAGGTAGTGAATGGAGTTCTTGCGTGCCAAATTGATGGCGTCATCGAGCATGCTCGTATTGGTGAACAGGACGCCACTGCCAGGCCCAGCTTGAGTCAGATCGTTTTGTGTCATGAACAACCCTACGCGCTAAGCGAAATGGGGGGCTTTTCAGTCTTGTTTTCGCCCGGTTCTTGGCCGGAAGCCGGCGCATGCGACAGGTTCTTGATCCAC
Source organism: Myxococcales bacterium (assembly GCA_003159055.1). The sequence goes on along the minus strand of PMLH01000443.1, from coordinate 12,497 downwards.
TCCAGATCGCCGTGCGCCCACGCCCAAGCGAGGCCGACCAGCAGCACCGCGGTAAACAGGATTAATTCCACAAAAGCGACCCACCCAGTCCCTTTTTTGATCCACGCAGCGTAAACGACAACCACGGGAAAGGTCAATGCGATGTCGACTTCGAAGACGATGAAGGCCAGCGCGATGAGGTAAAAGCGCGGGTTGAAGTTGTACCAGGCCGAGCCGATCGGGCGCTCGCCGCACTCGTAGATCGACAGTTTGTCGGCGCTGGGAAAGCGAGGTCGCAGGAATCTGCCCACGATCAGCATCGCCAACGCGAACAAGATAGCCATGATCGCGAACGCGAGCACTGCGCCGAATTGGTAACCCATGTGCACCTTCCGTCCGCAGCCCTTGCTGGGGCGGCCGTGCGGACGCCCTTATCTAGTCGTTAGCACCCGGAACGTCAAGTGCCCGTGGGAATAGGGGCGCGACGAAAGTAGCAACCCGCGGTATGGTACGCGGCATGAACCAGCCCGACCGGTCAGGCACGGCCGAGACTTCTCCCCCAGCGGCGGCGACCGCAGACTCCGCGGGGCCCAAGACGCGTTTTGGCAACGAGGCCATCGCGCCCTACTTCTTCGTCGTCCTTCTCTTGTTGGCGTTGTTTGCCGTGGGCTACATCCTTTTGCCCTTCTTCGGCGACATGGTGATCGCGATTCTGTTCGTGGTGCTGCTCGGCCCTCTGCACGCACGGCTGAGTCGTGTGCTCGGCAACCGGGAAGTGCTCGCCTCGGGGGTTCTCGTCGTGGCCCTGGTCGTGGTCGGCGCCGTACCGCTGTTCCTGATTGCATCCTCTCTTCTGCGCGACATCAGCGAATCCGCCACCAGTTGGAACTCGGCCGGGCACTCGCTCACCTTGCGAGCCATTGCCGGCCGCAACGGTGCACTCATGAGCGGCATCACCAACCTGGCGGGGCGCCTCGGCCTCGGCGTACGCCCGGAATGGGTCGAGCAAGCCCTCCTCGATACCGGCCGCAGCATCACGCAGTACTTGGCCACCCGGGCCAACGCCTTCCTTTCCAGCCTGCTGTCCACCGTGCTTCACGTCGTCATCACCCTCTTTTCCACCTTCTACCTATTCATCCACGGCGAGAAGCTGCGCACCTTCCTCTACCGCTTGTCGCCGCTGACCCACGATGAAGACCAAATATTCATCAACAAGTTGGGCGAAGTCGGCCGAGCCATTCTGGTCGGCGCCGGCAGTGCGAGCGCAATGCAAGGTCTGGTTGCCGGGATTGCCTGGGTCATCGTCGGCCTACCCTCGCCCGTGTTGTGGGGCATCCTGATGGCCGTCGCAGCCTTTCTGCCTCTGGTGGGCATCGCTGCGGTGGTCGTACCGGCGACCATCTACCTGTGGGTCGAGGGTCGCCCCCTGGCCGCCGTGCTCTTCCTTGTCTTCTGCATGGGCCAGTCCTTCTTCTTCGAGTACTCGGTTAAGCCGCGCATCATGGGCTCGTCGATGCGCATGAACAATCTGCTGGTGTTCCTGAGCCTGCTCGGCGGCATCATGGGCTTCGGGATGGCGGGCCTCATCTATGGGCCGCTCGTCATGACTCTATTTCTGACCCTCGTGCAGCTGTACCAGACCCGCTACCAGCAACGCATCGCCCACCGTCTTGCCGCCACTCCATCAGACAGCGGCTAGCCAGACACCCGCGCCGCAAGTCGCAAGCGATGTTACAATCGGCACGAAAGGGTCTGCCGTGTCGTCGCTCAAGGTCATCTGCCCAAAGTGCCGCAAAGGACAGCAAGTGGTCGGCGATATCCCGCCGGGCGGCCTCGACCATGTCTGCCTGTTCTGCAAAACAACCTTCAGGGTGAGGCCTCCGGCCCGCCCGTCCTCGGACGATCTGCCGGTCTCGCGTGAATCGTTGCCCAAGCCCGGCGACCTGCCCGTCTCGCGCGAATCCGTGCCCAGGCCCGGCGACCTGCCCGTCTCGCGCGAATCCGTGCCGAAACCCGGCGACCTGCCGGTTTCGCGGCAAGCCGTGCCAAGGCCCGGTGATCTGCCTGTCGCAAAGGCGCCACCTGCGGGCCCCAGCATTCCGATTGCACACCCCGAACGGACGCCGATCAAGACGCCCCCTCTTGGATTGGCTCTTGACCTTTCCTTCAGCTCGAACGTCCCTGGCGGGAGCGAACCATTCAGTCTAGAGCTGCCGCCGGTCCCGTCGCTTCCCCCGCAAGCCAAGCCACCCGAGCCTGCGCCTGGCGCGGAGAAAAAGTCCGCCGCTTCGGGAACCAAGCCGCCGCCGATTCCTGCACGAGCATCGGGAACCACGCCGCCGCCGCTTCCCCGCGTTGGTACCCGTCCATTGCCGACAGCTGTGGCGAGCGAAGAACCCGCGCCGCCGCCCCCGCTGAGCCCGCTGGTCCCAGCCGAGCCCGCTCCAGCGCCGAGCTCGCTCTTCAGCTCGCTCGAATTGGACATGGAACCTCCGCCCGAGCGTCTTCCCGCGCGCACGAGCGGCGCCGGAAAATTCAAGAGCACAGGTGGCAGCGGTCTCGACCTCGGTTTCAGCTTGGAGCTGGAGGGCGACGCGCGGGCGGCATCGTCGGCATCCCCGGTGGCGATCCCGTTCCCATCCGCACGCGTGGCCAGCGAGGGCATGGCAGAAGCCGCTGCCGTCGACGCTGAGCTACCGACGCTGACCCCGCCCGTTAGCCGTGGCACCTCGGCGGCGCGAGCCCTGCGTCCGGTCGCAAAAAAAGCCGGCGTCCCAAAGTGGATCTTCTTCGCCGCGGGTGGGCTTGCCCTCGCGGTCGCGGCGGTGCTGGTCGGCCTGCCGATGTTGCGATCCGCGCCAAGCCCGGACACCGTCCTGAAGCCGCTCGCGGCCGAATTGGGAAAAGACAGCTTGCCGATCTATCAAAACGCTGCCGAACAGTTGATCGCGGCTGCGGCGGACCACAAGGACAGCGGCGCCAGGCTTCGCTTGCGAGCGGCCGAGCTTCTCCTCATCGTGCAGACGGTGCACGGAGGAGCTGCGCTGGATCTGGCCAAGGCTGAGCAACTGACCGAGGGCGCTTCTGGCCTTCCAAAGTTGGCGCCCGCGCTTGGCCGTGTGCGTGCGCTGCTCACGATTGCCAAGGGCAAACCACGCGATGCGGATGCACAACTTGCGGATCGGGCGGCGGTCGAGAATCAGTGGATCGTGGGTCTCGCGCGGCTGGCCGAGGACAAGCCAGCCGCAGCCGCGGATGCGCTTCGCCGATACCTCGCCGGGAAACCGACCGATGTGGTTGCGCACTACCTGCTGGGCAAAGCGCTGCTGGGGCTTGGCGCGGCGGACGCACGCAAGGAATTCGAAGCGGTGCAGGCGCAAAACCCACGCCACCTCGGCGCGAGGATCGGTCTCGCCAGGCTGGAGGAAACCGCGGAGAAGCGCTTGGCCGCTGGGCGCGAGCTTGCGGATCAGAAGCTGACTGGCGCCGGTCCTGTTGAATTGGCCGAGCTGCAATTGCTCATTGGTCAAGCTGCCCAGGAACTCGGACGGACGGCGGAAGCCATCGATGCCTTCCAGCGGGCGATCGGGTTCGACAGGCGTCTGGTCCCCGCCTCGCTGGCGCTGGGCGAGTGTCTGCTGTACGAGGGCAAACACAAGGAAGCCCTGGAACGACTGCGCGCGGCGGGACCGAGTTTGGAAGCAAGCGCGGCGGGCAGGTTCGCCGTGGGTGGGGCGCAAATTGCGAACGGACACATCAATGAGGGCCTCGCTCTGGTCAGTGCCGCCGCGAAAGAGCGGCCCGACGATCCGCGCGGACCTTTCTGGCAGGGGTTTGCGGCGTCGCAAAAGAAGCCTGCGGATTTGACCGCGACCGAGCAGGGCTATCGCGACGCCATCAAGCGCGACCCGAAGTTCTTGCCGGCATCGTTGAACCTTGCGGCCTTCCTGCAGCAGCAGGACAAGGCCGAAGATTCGCTTGCGGTTCTGCGTGCCGCCGAGGAAGCAGGCGCGCCGCCGTCGGTGTTGCAGCTGGCGTGGGGCGAAGCCCTGATTGTCGCGAAAGAGCCCGCCAAAGCGCAAGCGGTCTTCGAGAAGGCCCTGCAGGCCGACCCCAAGTCGATGGCGGCACGCCTTGGCATTGCGTCGGCGCTCGAGGCGCAAGACAGATTCGCCGACGCGAAGACGTCGCTCGAAAACGCGCTCAAGGATTCGCCCACCACGCTTGGGCTGCGCGAGCGATTGGCGCAGGTGGCGCTCAAGCTCGGCGACAAGGCGGAGGCCGTTTCCCGCTACCAGGAGGAAATCAAGGCCGGCCATCCGACGCCCGCGATGCGCCTGTCGCTTGCCGAGCTCGCGCTGGATCTGGGCAAGGTCGAGCTGGCCCAAAGCGAGGCGAAGATCGTCCTCGACGAATCGCCGCGCAGTGCGGAGGGCGCCTACGTGATGGCACGCGTGCACGAGGCGCACAACGAAACCGGCGCCGCCCTGACCGAGTATCGCCACGCGACCACCTGGGGCAACACGCCGCAATTCTCGCTCCACTACGGGCGGCTGCTCGACAAGCTTGGCAAGGTCAACGAAGCCCTTGCAACCTATGCGAACGCCGTCTCGCTGCCTGAGGGGCGCATGGAGCGCGGTCGAATCAGCTTCCGAGCGGGCGACCTGGAAAGCGCCTTGGCGGACTTCCAGGCAGCCGCGAAGATGAAGACTTCCGATCCCGAACCGCTGATTTTGCAGGGGCTCTGCCTCGATAAGATGGGACAAACCGCCAAGGCCGAGGAAACCTGGCGCGCGGCCCTTCGGATCGATCCGGATTCGCCCGAGCCGCACTACCGGCTTGGCCGCATGGAGCTTGATCGCGCGAAGCCGTCCGCCGCGATCGAGCATTTCCGCAAAGCCGCCGCCAAGGCACCGGACGATTCGCCATGGCGGGCCGACCTGTGCTTCCAACTTGCCCAATCTGAGCTGCTTACCGGATCGAAGGCCGCAGCGCTGGCCGAGTTCAAGAAATACCTAGAAATCGCGCCCCAGGGCGCGCCCGCGCGCCCAGAAGCCACCGAGCAAGTCGCGCGTCTGAGCGGCAGCAAGAAGTAGCTGATATCAGTCTATCTATAGAATGCCTCCATGACGTGGAGCGAATGGCTGCGTCGGCTTCGCCATGACCTCGTGAAACGACTGGTCTGGCCGGCACGCGATCGCCGCGACTTCGGCGGTGCGCCGCGCCCGGGCGAGCTTCACGCCGAACTGGTTGACGACGAAGGCAATCGAGCGACGGCGGCTGCCATTTGGGCGGATCTGAAAGCTGCGGCGCCAACCCCAGAGCATCGCGCCCTTGCCGCCTTCGAGCCTGCGCTGACCCGAGCCGTCGCGGCGGCTGGGCGTGACGACGTCGACGGCGTGCTGGCCCTGGAAACCGCCTTTGAAAGGCTGACCCAAGTTCTTGCAAGGAAGGATAGCTAAGCCATGTCCCGCTTGTTGGTCATCGACGACCGCGATCAGACCGTGGAGATGTGTCATCGCCATTTGCCCGAATTCGACACCGTCACGCGCTGTGACCGGGGCATCCCCTGCCAAGTGTGCGAGGAACGCGAACGCGCCTGCCCGCTCAAGTGCGCGCACGACTATCGTGAGGCCGCCGAGGTCCTGGGACGGCTCCCCGACCTGCCCGACCTCGTGGTTCTGGATCTGCATTTCGCCGTGCCCGAGGAACGCCTACTGCCCGAAGACAAGAGCGACTTGCCCAGCGAGGGTCGTGCGCGCAAGCAGGCGCTCGACGGGCTGCGGCGGCGGCAAGGTCTGCTCATCCTCGAGCGCCTGCGCCGCGACTACCCGACCCTGCCCGTGATCATGCTGACCACAACCGGGGCCGACTTGGGTGCCGCGCACCCATCCGATCCGCTGCTCTACTTCTGCGCCAACGAGGTGCTCGACAGTCGCAGCCTGGCTGCGGAGATCAAGCAAGCACTGGCTTCCACCGAAGCCGTACAGGAAGGCGGCGTGTTCTGGGGCAAGGGACGCGCGATGGGCGAGTTGCGCCGAGCGATCGGCATGCTCGCGCGCTCCCCGCTGCCAGTTCTCATCGAAGGCGAAACCGGCACCGGCAAGAGCTTCCTCGCCGAGCACGTGCTTCACCCGCGCTCGGGCGCCAAGGGAGCGCTGGTGGTGACGGACCTGTCGACCATCCCATCCGCGATTTTGCCCGCACACCTGTTTGGCGCCCGTCGCGGCGCCTACACTGGATCCACCGAAGACCATGTTGGCGTGTTCGAGCAAGCGCATGGCGGAACCCTGTTTCTCGACGAGATCGCGAATCTCGATCTGGAGTTACAGAAACAGCTCCTGCTCGTCCTCGAACGAGGCTGCGTGACCCGGCTTGGCGATGTGCGCCCGCGCCCGGCAGCGCCGCGTCTGGTCGCAGCCACCAACCAATCACTCGCCGACCTGGTCGCGGCCGGGCGTTTTCGCGCCGACCTCTACATGCGCCTCAATCCGGCCACGCGCCTGCGCGTGCCGCCGCTGCGCAACCGGCGCGAGGACTTGCCCGATCTGATTCGTTTTGCCGTGCTCGAAGCTCTGCGTGGCGACGGGCTGCGGCCGCTGGTGCGCGCCTATCTCACGAAGTTCCCAACGCCCGAGAACTTCCACGAAGACGCAAACCAGATGGTCATCGGCCGGCCCGCCGCGCGCCTGGCTCGGCGAGATGCGTTCACCCTGTTCCTCAGCCGCGAGTCCCTCGATCGCCTGCAGAACCATGACTGGCCGGGAAACCACCGCGAGTTGCGCCTTCTGGCCGGCAACGTGCTCGTCCACGCGCTGACACGTTTGCTCGACGTCGAACCGAAGACCGGCGAACGGACGCCGGCACTTCTTGCGGTTTCCGACCAGCTCGTCGAGGCGCTGGTGAAGGGCACGGTGCGGCCGGGTTCGGAACGGACCCCAAGCGACCTTCGCGACCGCAAGGTGGAGGTCGAATTGCCGGTCGCTTCGACCTTCGCCCGCATCAGTGCCGAGGTGGAGCGCCAGTACCTACGCGCCATGTTTCGCCGCTGCCACGGAGATCTCGAACGCATGGCCCGCGAGCTGCTCGGCCCGCGCGGTGCCGCCCGCCAGGTCCACCTGCGCCTCAACCAGGTCGGCCTCAAGCTGCGCGAGTTGCGCGCGGAGCTGGGATGAGGGCGCTCTTGGTCGCGGTCTTCGTGCTGTCGCTGGCCACCCCTGCACGGGCCGCCGACGAGACGCCTGAGCCCGAGGTCGGCCAGACGCCCGACGGGGGCATGGACAACGTCAAGCAAGCCGTCAAGGAAGCCGTTGACCGCGAAGGAGCGGCACGGCTGTCGCGCAAAGCCCTGGCCCGGATCAAAGAGGGCGCTTGGGCGGACGCGGCCGACCTTTTCCGCCGCGCGCACGACAAGGATCCGCAGAGCGCCGCCATCGCCACCGACTTTGGGTTTGCCCTTGCCCACCTCGGCCGTCGCGGCGAAGCCGAGCGCATGTACCGCGCCGCCGTGGAGGTGGATCCGAACCGCTTCTACGCCTACGCGAATCTCGCCGAGCTGTTGGCGTCCGATCCCCTGCGCTGGCAACGGCGGGACGAGACCCTTGCGTTTCTGGAGAAGGCGCTGGTCACGCTGGCCAGCGATGGCCGGGCTCGCGCGCACGTTGAGTTGCGCTTGGCCGAGCTTCTGCGCAGCCTCGGGCGTGCCTCCGATGCCCGAGCGCGACTGCAGCATTTGACCGCCGCAACCGTGCCGGCGCAGGTGCGCCGCCGAGCCATCGAGCTTGTGGACGAGGTGGACGCCGAGGCTCACGAACGCGCCCTCGAGGATTGGCCGCCGCCGCTGCTTTCACCCGTGGACCACGCTCGACTGGAAAAGGCGCGCGCCACGGATGATGCTCGCGTGGCTCTGCCGATGCTGGACGAACTGGTGGCACAGCGGCCAGGCTGGACCCTTGCCCGGTGGGAACGCGCACGCGTGCTGGAAAAGCTCGGGCAGCTCGACGAGGCGAGCGCGGATCTCACCATCGTCGTCCAGCTTTCGCCCTCGCACGCGCACGCCTGGCGCCGCCTGGGCATCATCCTCGCCCAGCACGGCGGCGGCTTCGAGGCCGAGCGCGCGGACGAAGCCTTGCGCCACGCCTTGGCATTGGAGCCGTCGTGGTCCGACCTGCGCGAGCTGCGCAACCAGGTCGCCGCGAAACGGGCGCGCGGTGCTCGCAAAGTCGCGAGTGAGCGCGCGGCCGAGCCCACCGCGAAAGCACGCCAGCTCTTCCAAGATGCACAAAGTTGGATGGGTATGGAGGCGCCCGAGATGGCGCCACCGCTCTTGCAGCAGGCGCTTGAGGAATCGCCCGGCTTCGTCGAGGCTGCCGCCGCGCTGTTCGCCATCGAGCATGGGGTGCCGGACGCGACGGTCAAGGCGCTGTGGAACGACGGCCAAGAGCTGTGGCGGCTCGCCCAGGCCGTGGGCGCGCTCCGTTCAAGCGCGTCCGCTGCCTTGGCGCAGCCCTGGATCGACCGTGCCGTCGAGCTTGGCATCCAAGAGGCCCGCTTTGGGCGAGCGTCGTTACGCGCGGCCGCAGGCGAGAGGACGAGCGCGCTTGCCGATCTGCACGACTACCTCGCAGCTGAGCCGTCCCCGGCCCGCTTGGACGAGGCGCGCGCGCTACGCATGACACTCGTCCCGCCCGTCGCAACCGATTCTCCCGAGCGCCTGGTGCATCTGCGGCTCGCCGAGAATCGTCCGCGGGAGGCGTTGGCCGCGCTCGGGGGTGGATGCCACGCTGGCCTGCCCTTCGACAGCCTGCTTGCCCTCGGCAAGGTGTACGAATTCAGCGGCGATGCGCAAGCCGCGTTGGTTTGCTACCAGCAGGCGCTCGCCGGCTCACCGTCGACGCAGCCCGAGCGATTGCAGCGGTCATGGCAGCGCTTGGCCGCCGCCGCGGCGGCGTTGCCGTCGGCAGAGCTCGCACTCTACGAGCCCAGCCTGGCGGCCGCGGCCAACGGCAAAGTCGCGTTGGCGTCTTTCTCGCTGGCCCGACTGGCCGAGGCTCGCCAGTCGTGGGAGGCGGCTTCGGCGTACATTCGTGCTTTTCTGATCGAGGCTGACGCCGACGAGCCGCCTGGGCGAGGCGCGAGCATTGCAAGCGCGGATCAGCAGCATGGTGCCGAGACACTGATAAGACGCGCGGATGACGTAGGGTCCGCGTTGCACGCGATCGACGACCGCCTGCGCGGTCTGCACCTCGACCGTTTGCGGGTTCTGCTGCGCTCCGGTCCACGCACCACGCTCGACGCCGGGTTGCTGGCGCGCTGGATCGGGGGGGGGTGCCAGCCGGCACGGATCGAAAATCGCGCCCGGGCTTTACCTGCAGGGTGCGCAGATCGTGTTTCCCCTGCCGAAGACGACGCTCGGATCGATTGCGAGCAACCTCCTGCGAAATGCGCTCGCGGCTGCCGAAGCCACCCCAGGCGCCGCGGTCGAGGTGCGCGCGGAGCAGGGCCGCGACGGTACCGGCCGGCGCACAGTCACCCTCGTGGTCGCCGACACGTCCGCCGAGCGTCTCGACGAAGAGCTCATCGAACACCGACCGGCAGATCGGGGCCTGGGCATCGTGCGCGACACCACGCGCGCCTGGGGCGGCGAAATTATCGTGGGCGAGGAATCCGCCCCCTTCCGCAAGTCGGTGGGCGTGCGGTTCCCGGCGCCGCCGGAGGCGCTGACGTGAATCAGGCGACCCTGCCGCTGTTCTTGGTGTGCGAAGACGGCCACGAGTACACCCAGCGCTTCGAGCGTTTTCTTCAGCGCGAGTTTCGCTTCCTGCGTGTGCCCGACGGGGTCCAGGCCGAAGCGGCCGCTCGCACCAGCGGCGCGGCGGGCGTCCTGGTCGACCTGGACTTCCGCCGCCTGCCCGCCGCCGACTTGCTCGACGAGGGCGGCCCGCGGGGCCGACCGCCCTCGCCCGAGGAGTGTGCGCGTTGGTCCGCCACCCAAGGTATCCTCGTGCTTCAGTACTTGCGCAAGCGCGGCGTCGGCTTGCCGGCGTTGCTCTTCGCCGATCTCGACGACCACGAGCAAGCGGCCTTTCTCGAACGAACCCTGGCCCCGCTTTCCGTGGTGAGCAGCCGTGAAGGCTTGGCCCAATTGGCGGCGAGGCTGAGAGCCATCGCAACCGGGGCGTAACTTTGCGCCGTGCGGTCGTCTCGACTAGACTCACTGGGACGCGAGCCCCGGCCCGCACTTGGCATCAGCGGGTTGTTTCTGAGGTCACGCGTTTGCAGTCTGCCTCACACCCTTTTTCGAGTGCCTCGCCGCGCTCATACCGGCAACAGCAATCTTTCGAATTCGACTCTTGTTGTCTTAAGTAAAGGACACAATATCGGCTGCTGGATCCCGCACCGGCTGCACGCGTGACCTGCGGATCGCAGTTGTTCTTTCCATCGCTGTAATAGCAGCAAAGATCCTCGTTCTCAGTAAAAATGATCGCGCCATTGGGGTGTTTGAGCTGGTTCGAAAACGTGTACCGGAGAAGACACGAACGCTTGAATACCGTGAGCGTCACTTCATCCCGGTCGTTCTCATTACTGCCGTATTCGAGCTTGAACGTATATCGGCCAAACAGTTCGGACTGTAGCTTCTGCTGTCCCTTGGGTGAAGCGATCATTTCCTCATTGACTGATTTCTCGGCGCCTTCCTGCCATTCGAGGGTGTAATAGGTGATGGGAAAGAGCTCCATCCCGTCTGGGCCTCGCTCGATCCCGCGGTGATGGGCGACGACTCGGACGCTAAGTGTGCCGAGACTCGCCCGCTGTCCGCTCTTAAGCGTGAAGGGCTTGCCGATCTTGGCCTGCCTCGCAGGCTGAGCGGCCGCGACGCCCGAAAGCACTCCAATCGCAATCACGAACGCGTTGATGGTCTTGAGCTTGCCCATTTGCCGTGTGCCCTCCCAGTGCAGGATGGGCATCATAGGAAAGTGACCTTCCGCATCGCAAGCCCAAACGAGGCAGGGAATGTTCAGCGACCGTTACATTGCCTTTGTCGTGGCTTCTGTGTGAGGATGCCGACGATGCGTGCGCGGATGACGTGGATGTTTCGCAATGCCGGGCTCGGCACGGCGATTCTGTGCGGCCTCGGCTGCGCGGCGACCCAGGGGCAGGCGGGCGATTCGATGGAGGCGACAACGGGGAGCAAAACGGGCAACCCCTTCGAGATCCGCTTGACCGCCAGTGGTTCCGAGCTTAAGGCCGTGTTCGTCAACCGATCGTCGGCGCAGCAGAGGTTGCTCCACGGCGCCCATCTGCAGGCGGCCACACTGGAGCTCGTCTCATCGACCGGCAGTCGGCACAAGCCCTACGATTCCCGCATGATCATGAAGTACGACACCACGCCCTACTGCGAGCTCTTCCAGACGCTCGCGCCCGGCAAGAAGCTGGAGGTCGGCTTCGTGCGCTTCAAGCAGTCGCGCGACGGGTATTCTGGCCAGTGGGGCCCGTTCAACTTCGACGAGGTGCCCGCGGGCGACTACCAGGCCCGGGTCACCTGGTACAGCGAGCGCGCCCAATGTCTCGACGAAAGCACCCGGCAGATGCGCAAGCTGCCCTCCGTCTGGAGGGGCGTGGTCCGGTCGAACCAAGTGACCTTGCACCTGCCCTGAAGCAGGGTACCCGAAGCCACTGGTTGCTCGGACCAGAAATATCCCTTCGAAAGCCACGCGTCGATCGAACCGCGGCCTCCTCGGAATCGCGGCTCGTCACCTGCGGCTAATACGGGTAGTCCGGAACTCCGGCGCACGTGCCATCGTAGGCAAAGCCGGGCTCGGCGCACTTGCCGGCCGAGGTGCACACGAGTGTGTTCAGACACGGGAACGCCCCGGCGAGCGAACACGATTGCCCGAGCGTGGCCCTGGCCTTGCATTTCAAGGTCGTACTGTCGCAAACGGCGCTGCCGACGCAGGAGTTTGGATCGGCGGCGCAGCTTCCTCCCACTGCAACGATGGGCGCGCAGGTCGATGGGGTGGTGGAGCTGCAGTACAGGTTGTCTTCCTCGAAGCAGATCGCGGTGGGATCGCTGGGAGAGCTGAGCAGGTCGAACGTGCAAAAATCCTGGGGGCTTACGCAGCTGGTGGTACAGGGGTCTCCAGCCTTGCCTCGTGCGGGCGCATGGCAGACGCCCGTCACCGTCGGGTCGTTCGCGTTTCCAGTCCACACGCATTCCTCGGCACCTCCACCGGAGTTGCATTCGCTGATTCCTGACACCATGGGAATGCCGCCAACGCCGCAGGGAGCGCCCTCGACCTGTTTTCCGACGAATACGCCCTTGCACGCGGTCACGACGGGGTTGATTGTGCAAGTGGTCGCGGTTTGGTTGTAGCTCTCAATGCAAGCCGCAAGCGCCGTATTGTCGATGGTGACAGTGCCCTTGTTGACAAACGGAAGCGTGGCGAGGCGTGATGGAAAGGCGGTTTCGCAATCGTCAAGCGTGGTGGGAAACGTGCTCTTGGCGCAGCAACTCCGCGCGG
>PMLH01000596.1 GCA_003159055.1 Myxococcales bacterium | reverse complement strand
CCACACCACCTGCATGGCGTCCACGTCGCAGAACGGGATCCGGAAGCGCACGGTGGCCGAGCGGCGTGCATCCACGGGCCCTACCCTCCAGCTTCCACGCGCTGCCCAAGCGGGCCGGCCGCTACGGACTGGTAGAGCCCCTCGATATCGCCGTCGAGAGCACGGTCGTCTTCCAGCCCCGGGCTGATGCCGCGAATCTGGGCCACGATGGACTGGAGGGCGGGCCTGCCCGGCAGCCCGCCACGCAACTCACACGCTTGCGCCGCCACCAACAGATGAACCGCCACCGCGTGACCGACAAGATCGCACACGCGCAGGGCCTCGCGCGCGGCGATGGTGCCCATGCTGACCTTGTCCTGGTTGTGCGACTCGGTCGAGCGCGAGAACGAGGCCACGGGCATGGTGGCTTGGAGCGCCTCGGCCGTGAGTGCCGACATCGTGATCTGCATGCCCTTGAACCCGTGGCGCGGAGCAAACCCGTTCTCCACCGGCACGGTCAGCTGCGCGGGCAGTCCGCGGTTCATGCGCGGATCCACCAGCAGCGCCGCTTGCCGGTCACACAGATCCGCGACCGAGGCCACGGCGGCCTTTACCGAATCCATGGCAAAGGCAATGTGCCCGCCGTAGAAATTGCCTCCCATGAGGGGCCGGCCGGACACGGGATCGAAGAGCGGATTGTCCGATGCCCCCCCCGCTTCGATCTCGACCCAGCGCTCGACCCAGGCCAGGGCATCGGCCAGCACGCCTATCACGTGCGGTGCACAGCGCAGGGAATAGGGATCTTGCAACGACTCGGGTACCTCGGCCTCGTGGACGTCGCCCTCGGTGCGCATGAGCGCGCGCAGTTGGCTGGCCACTTCGCTCTGCCCGGGAAAGGGTTTGGCCTTGAAGAGCACGGGGTGCAGGTGGTGCTCGTGCCCGGCCATGGCATGCACGGACAGGGCGGTGGCGCGCGTGGCCGCGGCGACGATGCGCCGGCATTGCTCCGCAACCATGATTGCGACCCCCGTCATGATCGGGGTGCCGTTGAGCATTGATATGGGCTCTTTCACCGTGAACTCGAAGGGCGCGAGCCCGGTCAATTCCAGTGCGCGCGCGGCAGGCATGCGCGCGCCCCGGAAGAACACCTCGCGCTGCCCAGCCAGCGTAGCGGCGACATAGGACATGGGCGTCAGATCGCCCGAGGCCCCGACCGAGCCCTGCGCGGGCACGACGGGGGTGATCTGGCGATTGAGAAACTCGACCAAGCGCCGAAGTAAGGCCACCCGCACCCCGGAGTACCCAAGGCCAAGGCACAGGATCCGGCACAGCATGGCCCCGCGCACGGCCGCCATGGGCAGTGCCGGTCCGGTGCCGCAGCCGTGAAAGCGCAACAGCCCTTCCCCCAAAGCGAGCACGCTCTCCGCCGAGATGCGCGCGCCGCAATTGCTGCCGAAACCAGTGGTCACGCCATAAATGGGAGTCCCATCAACGACCGACTTGGCCACCAGCGCCTCGCAGGCTGCCATCTGTTTCAGCCAAGCGGGATCCTCGGACAGTCGGACCTGCACGCCGTGCACGGCTACCTTGATGAGAATATCAATGCCAAGTGGGCCTTGGCCCACCACCACGGGCTCGGATGTTGAATGCGACATGCTGCTTTGCTCGCCGAACGCGGGCAGTCTGCCCGCGCCCTCAAGGAAGCGCAAGCACATCGCGGCTCTGTTGCCGGTGCACGCCTTGACTGTCGACGAAAGGGCATGCTAGACGGCGAGCTGGTTTTTCAGGTGGTCCAAATCAGATGTCGCAGACGCAGAATGGCTTGATGGAACGACGCATTGCCGAGATTCTGATCCACGAGCTGAAGCTCGAAAACGTCACGGCCGACACCTTCGACGTGGCAACCGATCTGGTCAAGGAGCTGGGCATCGATAGCATGGACATGACCACCGTCGTGCTGGTGCTGCAAGGCGAATACAAGGTTACGTTCGATGAGGACAGCTACGCGTCCTTGACCACGGTTCGCGCCATCGCAGATCAGATCCGACAGCTTCAAGGGACAGCCAGCTAGTTGCACACAGGGGTAAGCAGGATTGGCTGAGACGGTCATGGACCTCGACGTTCGAGCCGCCGCCCCAGCGAAGCCCCCTACGGCGGTGCCCGTAGCCTTCGCCGAAATCCTGAAGATCCCGGACATCACCGAACGTTTTCAGCAGGTTCGCCGCTATTTCTTTCTGCGCGAATCGACCTACGACATGACCAGCCGGTGCAACGTGCGCTGCGACGGCTGCTACTACTACGAAGGCGAGAAACAGCACGCCCAGGACAACGTGGAGGTCGGGGCCTGGCGCGACCTCTTTCGCGCCGAGAAGGCCCGTGGCATCACCTTCGTGGTGCTGGCCGGTGCCGAGCCCGCGCTGGTACCCGACCTGCTCGAAGCCTGCTATGCCGAAATCCCGCTCGGGGCCATTGCTACCAACGGGCTGGTTCGCATTCCGGAATCGGTCGGCTACCGCATCCACGTCTCGGTGTGGGGCAACGACGTCACCTCCGAGCGCGTACGCAAGGCGAGGCGCATGCTGGAACGCCAGATAGAGATCTACGCCGGCGATCCGCGCGCGGTCTTCGTCTACACCTTCACGCGCGAGAACCTGGCCGAGTCGCGGTCGGTGGTCGAAACCCTGGCCAAGCACGGTTGCAAAGTCACCTTCAACATGTTCTCAGCCGCCGTCGGCTATCAGGGAGCGCTCACCCACACGCCGGGAACGCTCTTGGAAACCCGCCACACCATGTTGCAACTTCTGGCTGATTTCCCGGAGCAAATTCTTTTCTCGCCCTACAGCGCCGCCGTGCACACCGACGCACGATCCCTGCACGATTTGTTCTCGTGCCCCTACCCTCGGCAAAACCCAGGGCAGTTCGGCCTGGGCCGGACTTTCCGTCAGTACCGTTCCGATTTGACCTGGCTGCGCGAGGCCTCGTGCTGCGTGCCCGACACCGACTGCGCGGACTGCCGCCACTACGCCGCGGGCAGCGCCATCGTCACCGCGCGCATGAACCGCCACATCGGAAGCCCCGACCAATTCCGCAGCTGGCTCGACTATGTCGACACCTATCTCGCGGTGTGGGTTCAGGGCTATGGGAAGAGCCCCAACCTGCAAGGAACCGTTCCATGATCACCGTCCGCTCGCTGCTCGACGATGGCTGGTACGGCCGCTACGAGAAAATCTGCAATCTCAACATCCGCAGCTCGATCTACGACGTCACCAATTCCTGCAATCTCCGCTGCAAGGGCTGCTTCTTCTTCTCGTCCGACGAACATCTAACCGGCGAACAGAAGGATGTCGGCGCCTGGAGGGACTTCGTTGACGCAGAGATGGCGCGCGGGGTGAACCTGGCCATCCTCATCGGCGGCGAGCCGAGCTTGTTTCTCGACCGCGTCGAGGCCTTCTACAAGCGCCTGCCCACCTTCTGCGCTAGCAACGGCTTGCTCAAGGTGCCGCGCGACCGCTTTCCCGACATGATGGTCGGCATTTCCCTGTGGGGCGACGCCGAAACCGAAAGGTCGCTGCGCGGGCGCGATGCCTTCGCCATTTCGTCCAAGAACTACGCTGGCGACCCGTACACCTACTACCTCTACACCATCACGTCGCAACAGCTCGGCAAGGTCGAGCACATGGTCAAACGCATCCGCGACATCGGCGTCAAGGTGCACTTCCAGCTGCTTTCCAACGACGAGGACGCCGACGGATTTTCCTGGTCGCCGGAGCAATTGGGCGACGTCCGCGCCGAAATGGACGACCTCATGGACCGTTATCCCGACACGGTCATTTCTTCGCGCTACTACCACGAAGTGCTTACCACCGGCACCATGCTGGGCCGGCGTTTCGGCTGGGACGAATGCCCGTCGGTTTCCGAAACCCACGAGACCCGCAATCCGCAACCCCGTCGGCTGATTCGCTTCCGACGGTGGGCCGCGGATCTGAAGACCACGCACCGTTGCTGCACCTCGGCCACGCGCGACTGCCGGACCTGCAAAGACGGGGCAGCCCACATGAGCTGGGTCATGGTGAACAAGCGCGCGCACATTCGCACGACCAAGGATCTGCAGAACTGGATCGAGGTGTACGAAATGTTCGCGAAGCTCTACCGTTTCATCCCCTGGTAGCGAAGGCCGCCGATGGCGAAGTCGCGACCGGTATTGCTGGCTTGGGATGGTGTCTCCTCGATGGGAATCGATTGGCAGACCTCCTGGCGGCGAGCTGTCGCCGGCGAAAGCGGTATCGGCCCGCTGACCCGATTTCCGCTGCGGCCCGATTCGCCCGTGCGCATTGCCGGACAGGTCGACATGGATCCAGCCGCCATCGATCCGTGTCCCCCCTGTCTGCGGCCACGCGAGATGGCACACTGGAAATCACCCGTGTTCCGCTACAGCATGCTGGTGGTGCACCGGGCATTGGCCAAGGCTGGAATCTCCATCACGCCCGAGCTTGCCCCGCGCGTGGCGGTCACCTTCAGCACCGCGATTGGCGGGCTCGATGCGGTGGTGGACGCCGATCGCAACCTGGTTGCAACGGGGGCGCTTCCCCTGCCCTACATGAACCCCAATTCCTGCGTGAACATGATCGCGGGAAAGATCTCGATCCTCTCGGGCGCAACCGGTCCCTGCATCACCACGGTCACAGCTTGCGCCACTGGCAGCACATCGATCGCGATGGGAGCGATGCTGATCGACGCTGGCCGCGCCGACGTCGTCATTGCCGGCGCGGTCGACTTCCCGCTGGTAGAATCGATCGTCGCGGGTTTTTCAACCATGAATGGCTCTTTCAAGCCCAAGACCGACGACGATGCCCGCCGTCCCGATCGCGCCAGTCGCCCCTTTTCGATCGACCGCCGCGGATTCGTGATTTCCGAGGGCGCCGGTTGCGCGATCATGGCCAGCGCAGAATTTGCCAAGGCACACGGGCTCCACGCCGATTTCGAGTTGGCGGGCTGGTCGCTGACCTCCGACGCACACCATCCTGTCGCTCCCCACCGGCCGACCATCGCCAGGTGTATGTCGGAGGCCATCGCCGCCTCGGAGATTCCACCGGACGCCATCGCCACCGTGAATGCCCACGCGTCGTCGACGAGGGTCGGCGACAAGGTCGAGGACGAGGCTCTGCACGACGTATTCGGTTCCAAGGTTCCCCCGGTCAGCGCCAACAAGTCGCAATTCGGTCACGCCATGGGCGCGGCAAGCATCATCGAATCCATGCTCGCGCTCGAAGGCATGCGTGAGGGCGTCCTGCTTCCAACCATCAATTTCACGCGCGATCCGGACATTGACCTCGACATCGTCACCGCGACACGCCCGCATCGCGACCAGGAATACGCGCTCAAGAACGCCTTCGGCTTCGGCGGCACAAACACCTGTCTCATCTTTCACCGCCTGGCATAGTTCCATCAAGGAGTCACCGTGACTGAAGCAAATGACCCTTTCGCCGCCGAGCTTGCCCGCAAGCTGGTTGAAACCCTCGGTCTTGATATCGCGGCCCAGGCCGTCGACCCGGCTGCGCCGCTGATCGGCGCCGGTCTTGGCATCGATTCCATTGACACCTTGGAGCTCGTCGTCATGATCGAACGGGACTACGGCGTAAAAATCGACAGCCGTGCGGCGGGCGTCGAGGCGTTTGCCTCGCTTGGTGCTCTGGCGAGCTACATTCGCCAGCACCGGCCGTCCTCGCCCGCATGAGCGTCAACTTGGTGCGGCTCATGAGCAATGCGGGCTAGGATGCGAGCCTTCGTGACTGGCCTCGGCGCGGTTTGCGCCGGCGCCGACAATGTCCGGGAGCTGCGCAGCCTCCTTGCCCAACCGAAGCGCTGTTTTCAACAGCCGACCGCGTTTCCCGCGAAAGGCGCGAGTGCCGAGCTTCCGGTCGCCCAGGTCGCCGGCTTCGATGACCAAGACCGGTCCGGTTTACCGCGAACCCATCGCATCGCACTGCAGGCGGCGAAAGAGGCGGTCGGCGACGGCCCCCTGCCCGATGCGATCGTGGTGGGCACCACCACAGGCGGCATTCTGACCACCGAAACCGAGCTGGAAGCTGGAACGACTGATCCCAAGGCGTACCGTTTCCACGGTCTTGAGACGGTGGCACAAGCGCTGGGTGACGCTTTTTCCGTCGGCGGTCTGGTCATCACCGTCTCCACCGCATGCTCGAGCGCAGCGGTGGCCATGTCGGTCGCACAGGCGCTCTTGCGGGCAGGCCTTGCTCGTCGCGTGTTGGCCGGCGGCGCCGACTCGCTCAGCCGACTCACCTTTCACGGCTTTCGACAATTGCAGCTCGTGGCCCCCGACGGCTGCAAGCCGCTGGACCTCAATCGGGCCGGCATGACCGTCGGCGAAGGCGCGGGCTTTCTCGTCTTGGAATCGGATCCCAAGGCCGGGCGACGCGTATTTGCCGAACTGCTGGGCACAGGGCTCAGTTGCGACGCCTACCATGCGACCAGTCCGCACCCCGAGGGCGCGGGCGCCGTGCTGGCCATGCGCCATGCCTTGACCGATGCCGGACTCGTCCCAGCGGCCATCAGCTACGTGAATCTGCACGGCACCGGCACCATCGACAACGACGCCGCCGAGGCACGTGCGCTTGGGCGAGTCTTCGGCGACCAGATGCCAGCATCTTCTTCGACCAAGGGACTCACGGGCCATACCCTCGCTGCTGCTGGCGGCATCGAAGCGGTCGTGTCAGTCATTGCTATCGAGGAGAATCTGCTGCCAGCCAACTCTGGGCTCGGAGCCGTCGATCCGAAATTGGGAGTTTCGCCCGTGCTTGATCCGACGCGTGCCCCCGTCGACGCCGTGCTGTCGAATTCCTTTGGCTTCGGGGGGAACAACGCGTGTGTGATTCTGGCCAAACACACGGCGGAGACTGGGCAGAATCGTGGGCGCAACGAGAGCGATCAGCCGGCCACGGGCACGATCACGACTACGGAAACGACCACGGAAACGGCTGCGCATTTTCCTGTACCGGCTTTGCGTGTCGCCGCGGTCGCTTGCCTCACGGCGCGCGGAGGACTCGAAGAGACGCTTGGCGCACTCACGGCCGGTGACGTCGTGATGGGCCTGGTGCCCGACGCGGCTTTCGCGAAGGCTGCGCCGGCCGCGTTCGTTCGTCGCCTCAGGCGCTTGCCGCGCCTCATGATCGGGCTGGCCAACACGGCGCATGCCGCGGCTGGCACGAATGCCCCGCCGGAGTTTCTGGCGGTTGGAACCGCGTGGGGACCGCTGGCAGAAACCCGGGAATTCCTTCGCAAGCTGTTCGAAAGCAACGACCAGTTCTCGAGCCCGATGGACTTCATCGGCTCGGTGAACAACGCACCCGCCGGTCAGGTGGCGCTGCTGCTNNTCCTGTCTGCGTCGCTCGGCATCGCTGCCGGCGCCCGCAATGCCCTCGTCCTGGCGGCCGAGGCGTTCGAGGCCAAGCTGTCGCCGCTTCTCGATCCCGCCGCCGCAAAGACCCCGTGCGACGGCGGCGCGGCGTTCGTGCTGGTGCCCGACGACGGCGCTGCCGGTGCGCGCGTGCGCTGGCTTGGGGAAGCCGGCAGCGAGACTTCTCTCTCTCCGCTCCTGGGCGGCATCCCGGCTCTTGCCGACCGCTTCGACGCCGTCGCGCTTGGAATTCCGGCGGCGACCGTCGAGCAGGCGCACGCGCTGGTTTCCGAGCTGGCGGCGAGACTCCCGAATTGCCCCATCCTCCCCTACCGTGACTGTCTCGGGCAACACGCGAGCGTCAGTGCGACCGCCACAGCCGTGGTCGCGCAGGCCGTGCTCGCGGGGGCGCTGCGATTCGCCAACACGCAGGTGGCGCTGCCGCGCAGACGAGTCTTGTTGCTGCAGCTTGGGCGAAGGTCGACCGCCCTCGAGGTCTTCGCATGAAAAGTGATGTCGTCATCATCGGCGCCGGCTTCGGCGGCTTATCCACCGCCATCCTGCTCGCTCGCTTGGGGCGCAAGGTCACCTTGGTGGAAAGCGCCGCCCAGCCCGGCGGCTGCTTGCGTAGCTACGCCCGCGAAGGCGTCGATTGCCCGGTTGGGGTTCACTACTTCGGCTCTGCCGCACCTGGCGAGCTGCTCGGCGACTTCATCGATCTGCTTGGCATCCGACGGGCCCTCAAGCTGCGCCGCCTTGGACAAAGCGGCATCATCGACCGCTTCATCCTCGACGACGATGTTTTCGACCTTCCGGACACGGCGGAGAAACTCGCAACCGCGCTCGGCAAGCGATTCAGGGACGCCCCCGACGCAGTGGCTTTCGTCATGCACGTCTGCCGAAGTGCGATGGCAAGTCTGCGGACCGACACCGCCGCCACGACGCCGCCGGCGCTTCCCATCACACGCACGGCGCTCGACGTTCTGACGGAAAACGGATTGCCGGAACGACTGATGGATTTTCTCGCACTGCAGGGTTTCCTCCTCGGCGTGAATCTGTCGGTCTGCCCAGCCGCGTTTCTACTGATGGCGACGGCATCGCTGCTCATGTCGGCATGGGAGTTGGGATGCACGGGATCCGAGATGGCGAACGCTCTCGCCAACGCCGCGGTCGCTGCAGGCGTGAATCTGATCGCAGGCGATGGCGTTGCCGCTATCGACGTTGGCACGCAAGGCGCCAGCGGCGTGCGTCTGGAATCGGGCTTCCGGGTGGAGGCCGACGTGGCAATCGCTGCAATACACCCGAAGCACATGGTCGATCTGCTTCCGCGGGAAGCCCTGCCGGAAAGCTACCGCGCTGACATCGGCAAGCTGGAAGAAACCTCCGGAATGCTGTGCGCGGTGGCGCTCCTCGACGAGAAATTTCACCCGGCCCAGGATTTCAACGTCTATCGCGTGCGCGGCACCCCTCGCCAAAGCCTGGAAGGCGTCTACGGCCAATTTCGTTCCTCCGGCCAGCCCGGCACCACACGCCTCATTGCCTTGACGGAAAGTCCCTACCAGGATTGGGCCAAGTGGCACCACACCCAAACCGGGCGTCGTGGCCTCGACTATCGCGCGGAGAAAATGCGCCGCGCGGAACAGATGCTGTCTGAGCTGTCCGCCGCCACGGGCCCACTGCACGTGCCGCGAATCGTCGACGCTTGGACGCCACTGAGCATGCGCGATTGGGTGGCCGCACGCCAAGGTGGCACCTACGGTGTCAAGCATTCGATTCGTGACGGGCTCGACTATCTGGTGTTGTCGCGCCCGCCGCTCGGCCGATTGTTCTTGGTCGGACAGAACGCCATGGCACCGGGGCTTCTCGGCGTCACCATGGGCGTGCAGCGGGTCGCCTCGGCCATAGCCGGCCGGCAAGCCGTCAGCGAGCTTCTGGCCAGAAGTCGCCAGCAAGCGAGGGCGTGCACGTGAGAGTCCTGCTGGTCGCCACCAATCGCATGCTAACGCCGTTCCCGGTGTATCCCATCGGGGTCGACTATGTGGCCACAGCGTTGCGCGACCGGCATGCGGTACGAGTGTTGGACCTGGCATGCGACGGTGCGGAAGCCGCGTTGCTCGCCGTGTGCCGCGACTATCAGCCCGAGGTCGTTGGTCTATCGATCCGCAACGTCGACAGTGGTGAGACGTCGAATCCGGAAGGGTTCATTCCCGATCTCGAACGGATCGTGGCGCTGCTTCGGCAAAACAGCACGGCCCGCCTGGTCCTGGGCGGTCCGGGTTTCAGCATCTTTCCGCAAGTGCTGATGAACCGCCTGGGCGCCGACTACGGCGTCGCCGGTGAAGGCGAGCGGCTGTGCGAATTCCTCGATGGCTTGGTGGAGGGGAAGACCGTATCAGTTCCCGGCCTGCTGGTCGGCGGCAGGTGGGCCGAGCCCCCCGCGCCGTGGACGGGCTCGCACCTGCGCGTGGTCACTTCGCCGGAGACTGTCGCTCACTACCTCGGCTGGGGCGGCATGCTGAACGTGCAGACCAAGCGCGGCTGCCCCTACCTTTGCAGCTACTGCACGTACCCGGGCATCGAAGGACGCAAGCTGCGGCTGTTCGATCCGGACAGTGTCGCGCGTGAATGGCAAGCCTTGGTCGCGGCAGGGGCGAAGTTTCTCTTCGTGACCGACGCGGTCTTCAACAGCCACGTACGCCACAACCTTGCGCTCGCGGACGCCTTGAAGCGAAACCCCATCATGGTGCCGTGGGGTGCATTCTTCGCTCCGCTCAGACCGCCGCGCGACTACTACCGCCGCTTGCGCGACGCCGGTCTGACCCACGCGGAATTCGGCACGGAGAGCCTCTCACCCGCGATGCTCAAACGCTACCGCAAGCCGTTCACCGTCGAGCATGCGCTGGCGGCGCACGCCGAGGCGCGCGCGGCTGGAATCCACGTCGCCCACTACATCATGCTAGGCGGCCCCGGCGAATCCGAGGCGACGGTGCAAGAAACCCTCGACCGATGCGACCAGCTCAACGACGCCGCCCTTTTCCTGTTCTGCGGCGTGCGCATCTATCCTGGAACCACCGTCCACGCCTCCGCAGTCCGCGAAGGCCAAGTCGATGCGAACGACGACCTGCTTGCACCGCGGTTCTACGCCCCGGACGCAATCGGCGTCGAAACCATCAGCAGGATGGTCACCGCGCGGGCGCGCGGACGGCGGCACTGGGTGATCGGCTCGGGCGATGCCGACATGGCTGCCGTCATCAAACGCATGTACCAGCGCGGTCACATCGGCCCCCTGTGGGATCGACTGGTCACGGTGTAGCCCATGTCGGTGGGGAGAATTCTCCTTCTTTCGAGCAGCGCCGCCCTGTGCGTCCTCGCCCTCGGACAGGTTCTTTCATCCACCTCGATGGTCTGGCCCATCGCCCTCGCCCTGTCGCTGTATTTGGCCATCGTTTCGGCTGGCGTGATGACCCCCCGCCTTGCCATGTTTGCGCCCATCGTCTGTCGCGCGGTCAGCCGCCGCCCGGAAGTGGCGCTCACCTTCGACGACGGGCCAAGCCCGCTCTCCACGCCCAGAGTCCTGGCCGAGCTCGCTCGGCGCAACGCACGCGCTACCTTCTTCGTTCTCGGGGCCAAGGCGCAAAACAACCCGGAAATCCTGCGGTCGATTCACGCCGCTGGACATGAGATCGGGCTACACGGGCTGGAGCACGACCGGCTCCTCTCGATCCGTCATCCCAGCCGAATCGAGGCTGAGCTTGCCCGCGCGCAATCCATCATCAGGTCCGTGACTGGGAACCGGCCGCAGCTGTTCCGACCGCCCCTAGGACACGTCAGCCCGCGAACTGCCGTGGCTGCGCGGCGACTTGGATTGACACTGGTCGGATGGAACGTCCGCGCCCGCGATGGCCTGGCTGGCGCGATCGCCGCCAAGGTTCTCCGCCGCGTGGTCGCCCGGTTGGCCCCAGGATCCATCATCCTCCTCCACGACGCCTCCGAGCGCGAGGAACACGAACCCGCTGGCGTTGCCGCCCTCCCGGAAATCCTCGCAGAAATCAGCCGTCGGGGACTTGCCTGCGTGACGGTCTCCCAGGCCCTGTCGACAGATGCCAGCACATGAAGCCGTCGAAGGTTCTTGGTGTCTTGGGCACGGGCCTTTTGTGGGTCTGTTGGCTTGGCGCTTTCGTGGCGGGCTACTGGCTGGTCTTCCTTGTGGCAGGTCTGCTGCGCCGTCGACGCGGCGTCGCGTGGGCGCTTGGTAACTACGCCGGCGCCTTCTTCGCGGTTGCGCGTCTCCTCATCCGTGGTCTGCGCATCGACGTGCCTGGGCGCGCCCAACTACGGCAAACCTCGGGCAGCGTTGTGGTGTGCAACCACGTGTCCTTTCTCGATCCCCTGCTCCTTGTCTCCCTGCTTCCGGGGGTCATCACCATCGTGCGCCCGGACTTCTTCCGCGTCCCCATTTTCGGGTGGCTTCTGCGCGGCGCGGGCTTCCTCGGACCGCATCTGTTCGCCGAGGGTCAGCCGTGGATCGACAGGGTGGCGCGGCATCTGCGCTCCGGCGGCAATCTTCTGGTCTTCCCCGAGGGGACGCGCAGCCGCGACGGCAAGCTTGCGCCGTTCAAGAAGGGCGCCTTCTATTTGGCCAAGCACCTGGGCGCACCCATCCTCGTGCTGAAGGTCGCCGGTACCGACCGGGTCTTTCCGCCTGGCCAGCTGACCTTCAACCTGGCCCCGGTACGACCGGTCGAGGTGCGAGCCCTCGCCTGCATCGGCGCCGTCGAAGCCGCCGACGCCACCACCCGCGAGCTGACCCTGCGGGTCCACAGCCTGCTCGCCCAGGGCTCCGCTACTGACACTCGACCGTCGTGTTGATGAGCTGGCCGATCTGCGCCATGGCGTTGCTGAAGTCGTCTTGGCAGATGCTGAGTATTCTTCCGGCGGGACCGAACGCATCCACGAATTGCTTCAAGCGCAGCCCGACAGCGGCTTTGCCGTTCGCAGATGAGCAAATCGGAATCTCGGCCAGCAGATCTGGATCGCTCGAGCTCAAGTCATACCCAACCGCGTACCTCGCATTCGTGGAGTCGCTTGGCCAGCCACCGATCACCGACACGGTCACACTCTGCGTGCGCAATGTCTTCATTTCGTCCACGAACGTCTGGACGGGAATCAGCTTCCCGCCGCCATTTGGGGAAGCGCCGCAGTGATCGAGCGGTGTGGAAAAGACCGAGGCTGGCACTTGTGCACCATCGCAAACGTGGCCGTACAGCGAGCAGCGTAGGCTGGAGTCCTGCCCCGGGCTATTCTCGTTGAAGAGGGTCGTGTCGGCAGGCGCGGAGCAGTCGTCCTCGTCGGTGATATACACCACCGCCAGGTGAGCGTCGGGACGCAAGAAGCCGGCGTTGTCGGTGACGAACCCAGACAGCGCCATCCGCACCGACTGCAGCTGGTGCTCGTATCCGCAGCCGCTGGTTCCAAGTTCGGCCAAGCAGGCGAACACGTCCGCGATGTCACCGTCGAAATTGCTGCTGCCGCCGTCCCGTGAGATCAGGTAGCGTCCATTTTTCGGATCCAGCCCGCAGCCACTGCGAACTTGCAGCGCTGCCCCATCCCCGAGTGCCTTTGCACAAGCAGCTATGGCTGAGCCTGCCCCCAGGTCGGACGAAACCACACCGAGGTGAAGGTCCGGAAAGCCCGTGGGCAGATTCTTCAGCTCGTCGATGAGGCGCGGGAAATTCCGGGCCAGGTTCGCCTGTTCTTCCTGCATAGAGCGCGAATTATCGATCATGAAAAGCAGGTCCAACTTCACCGGCGTGTCCAGTTCAACCACCCGCGGCACAGTTCCAGCCGGGCACTGCGCGGCCGAGACCATGGTTCCCGCGTCCCGCGTGGTGTTCGCGGGGCCGCCGTCGGGGAACAGACGCAAGGCCGACCTTCCCTCGCACCCGGTTGACACTGCGAGGACGGCTACCATGGCTAGTCGCGTGGGGATCCCAATCAACATTACTCTGGCCAGCATTTGACCATGAAGATACCGCAAAAAGCGCCCAAGCGTGCTATGCCATGGCGGACTGCGTGACATGAGACACACCACCCTGACCGTTTTCTCCATTCTGTTCTTCGGGCTGCACGCCTGTGCGGCTTCGAGCAAGATCTCGAAAGGTGATGCTGTGACAGCCCAAGCCAAGGCCTTTCCTTTTCCAACCACGGTGAAAATCCTACCGAACGGGTTGCGGGTCTTCGTGGTCGAGTACGATTCACCGGGACTTGTCGCCTACTATTCCGTCGTCCGTGCCGGCAGCCGTAACGAAGTCGAACCCGGCAAGTCGGGATTCGCGCACTTCTTCGAGCACATGATGTTCCGCGGGACCGCCCGCTATCCCACGGAAAAGTACAACGCGGCGATTAAGGCGATGGGCGCGGATTCCAATGCCTTCACGTCCGACGACATGACC
>PMLH01000193.1 GCA_003159055.1 Myxococcales bacterium | reverse complement strand
GTGGTGAAGAAGGGCTCGAACAGGCGCGCTCGCGTCTCTTCATCCATGCCCGTGCCATTGTCCTCGACGGACACCATCGCGAAACGACCGCAGCGCTCGACGCCCAGTTCCATGGCGCGCCTCCGGTCCACGTCGCTCGCAGTGATGCGAATACGAATGTCTCCACCCTTGGGCATCGCATCGCGGGCATTGACCACCAGATTTGCCAACACCTGCATCATCTGCGTGCGATCTGCGGTGACCGGAATGCGACTGTCGCGATGAATTCGGAGGCTGATACCCTCGCGCAAGAGCGAACGCAGGTTGGGTTCTTGCTCGCCCACAAAATCGCCCATGTCGAAGGTGGTGGGAGTCAATTTCTGGCGGCGCCCAACGGCCAGCAGATGCGCCAACAGCTCCTTCGCGCTCCCCGTCGCCCGCTTCACCTCCGCCAGCATTTCTGTCACCTCCGGCCTGTCCTTCGACTCATTCATTGCTAGCTCGGTGTAGCCTAGGATGGGGGTCAGCAGGTTGTTGAGATCATGTGCAACCCCACCCGCCAAGCGGCCCATCGCCTCCAGTCGCTGTGCGGTCATCAACCGCGCCTCGAGCGCACTGGCCTGCGCTTGCAGATCGTCCGCGGTCCGGGCTTGTTCCTCAACCTCGCTCGCCAGCAGCGCGTTGGTCTGCCGTTCGATCTCCAGGGCTGCGAATTCCAGGCGACGCCAGCGATTGAGCCGGTGGCTCAGCACCGTGCCCAGTCCC
Source organism: Myxococcales bacterium (assembly GCA_003159055.1). The sequence continues at coordinate 6,516 of PMLH01000193.1, read as the reverse complement.
GAGACCAACGCTAGTGAGATGAACACATGAAGCAGATCGCGCGTGGGCATGGGCACGATCACGCTGTGGAAGACGATTGCCGGCAACACGAAGGCCATCGCACCGGCCAGGGCAAAACGCATGGGCAAGATGGTGGCCGTGAGGCAAACGAGCGCGAAAAGCGCTGTCCAGATGCTCTGGATCGGTCGTCCCGAACCCGCCATGATGAGGTAACTTACCCACTGGTGGCCCAAGCTCACCAAGATCGCGCCCAAAAATACCGACCAGCCGATTGCGTGACGGACGTATCCACGCAGCGGCGCCCAAGCCGCGAAGGCGAGCCCCAATACCTGAATGATTCGCGCCAGGACGATGGGAGGCAGGAACCTGGGGTTCACGCGTGAGAACAGTTGGATATCCAGAACGAGGGTCACCAGGATCAGAAACGAGACGATGCCAATCGCGATGCGCAGTCCAGGCAACTGCACGCGCTCCTCGCGCGCCTCGAACTCGGCCTCGCGATGGGCGTCTGCGAATTCGGCGAGCCACGGCGTCAGTCCCACCGAGTCACGCGCCTTCATAATCGAAAGAGTACCCCTTCTGGTTGCTTTCGGAAACCTGTGCTATCCGAAAACCTAATCACGGTCACGCAAGCGGCCTCGGGCTGCTGTCGAAGACACGGCAGCAGCGATGCGGGCCATGGCGGGAAGTGCAGGGGATCCTGAGCTGAGGACTCAAGGCGCCGTCGAGGTGGCGGCGCGCAACCCACCATGCAACGGACTTCGACGCTCTTCAGCTATTCATGCTTGGCCTTTCGCTCTTGTTCTCGGCCGGGTGCGGCTCCCAGGGCAGCGGCGCCGTCAAGGCGACCGGCGGGATGGCGAGCTCGGGCGGTAGCACAGGCTCCAGCGGAGTGGGCTCCGCGGCCGGTCTGGATCGCCATCAGTCGTTGCAAGGGCCTTCCTCGTCGGTGTATAAGCACCGCGTCTTCAAGGTCAAGCTTCGTGCCCCCGGTTCGGCCTCGGAGCAAGATCAGTCTCATTGTGAAGGGAGCCTAGAATCCATGACCATCAGCGGTTTTCCAAACGTGTGGCGTCGGATGTCTGTTCTGTCGGCTGTCCTCGGATTTGCGGCTTGCTCAAGCTCGTCGACCACGAATGATGGTGCACAGGTCGGAGACGGAAGTGGGGACGCGGCTTCGGCCAGTTCGGGGAAGGACACGGCCATTGGAGGCCCCGCGGACTCGGTGGCACCAACCGACACGGCAATAGGACAGGACAGTCCGAGCGGCTCGACAGCGGATTCCAACACGACCGGTGACTCGATCATCGACAACCGAGGAGAAGACGGCGGCTTCGCTGGCCACAGTGATGTCGGCGAGCCTGGTGGCCAACCGGAGGGCGGGCAAATCGCCACGCTGTTCATTCCCGACGACCTCGACAACGTCGTCTACCGCTACAACATCACGCCAGGGGCAGACCCGGTACTGACGGCGACGATTGCCAACACCCTGGCGTATGCCCCGGCGGTTCGATCGACCGGAGAGCTGTTCGTCGCAAACTACTTGCAAGCTGGGACAATCAGCAGGTTCCTGTCGCCGCTTGGCAATCCCATCCCCAACGGCACCATAGCGAACGTCGGCATCGTATATCCGGACACCATGCTGTTCGTTGACGACGAGCTCTGGATTCCGAACACGGCTCTGGACTGCAGCACGGATGCGACAAGTCTCGTGCGCCTCGCATTCGATTCGCAGGGAAACGCGTCCGCCGTTGGTACTGTGACCTCAGGGATGATCGGCGCCAATCGAGGCATGGCTTGGGGCCCCACGACGCGTGATCTATTCGTCTCTCAGTGCAGTCCGGTTGACACCGTTCAGCACTATCGCGTCGCGAGCAACCATGCCGTGACACCCCTCGCGCCTATTACGGGCAATGGGATGCATAACCCGGCCGGCATGGTGGTTGCGCCGTGGGGTGAGCTCTTGGTGGCGAACGAGGGCACAGGCACAAGTACAGTACATGGCACGATGCTGCTACGATTTTCGGTCGACGCCCAAGGGAACGTAACACCCAACGGGACGATTACCGGCAACGGAATGGATAGCCCCTTTGGGCTTGCGTTTACGCCATGGGGCGAGCTCATCGTCTGCAACAACGCCAGCGGAACGCTCTCCCGGTTCACTTTTGACGCGTCGCGTACTGTAACCCCCAACGGGACCTTTCAATTGGTAGCGCATCATATACTCACTGTTTCTGGTACTGCTTCTATTGCCATCGTGCCCGGCGCTTCGACAATGATTGCAGCAGACGGCGGTGCACAATAGGCTGCCACTGCCTAGCAGTCCCTGGTGAAAGTGGTGCGAATGGCTTCGCTCCTGCGGCTGCCTGTGCCTAATCAAAACGAACCAGGTTCTTCTGCGTAAGGGATCGTCAAGGCCGCCCTTCCACCCATATCTGGCTTGTACGGCCAGATGGGCAGCCCCTTTCGGTGGCCGCTTCTCACGCCTACGAAGGACAGTTACCGCGCTCGGGCGCTCATAGGTCGCCCTGACCTACTCGCCCGCAGCGGGCTCCGCCTCGGGCGTTTCTTCGCGCGTGGGCAAGAGGTGCTCGAGGCCGTGCTTGCGCATGCGGTAGTAGAGGGTCGAGCGGTTGATGCCGAGGGAGCGCGCGGCGTGGGCGATGTTCCCTTGCGCTTGCTCGACAGCAGCCACGATCTCGCTTCGCTCTTGTTCTTGCAAGCGCTTGTGCAGCGAGCGCCCGCTGTCGCCGCCAACCGAGCTGCTGGGGCTTGCCACGATGATCGGCGCCGCGACGCTACCGGCGGCCGGCGTTGTGTGTCTGCGACCAAAGTCGAGATCGGACGCGGTCAGCACGTCCGAGGCGGCGAGAATCATTCCGCGCTCGATGACGTTTTCCAGCTCGCGCACGTTTCCCGGCCAGGGATAGGCGGAAAGCAGTGCGATCGCGGCGGCGTCGGCGCCGCGCATTCGCTTGCCGGTCGATTGCGCGTACTTGCTGACGAAGTGGTCGACCAAGAGTGCGATGTCGCCCGGACGGTCGCGCAGCGGCGGCATGGTGATGGGAAAGACGTTGAGGCGATAGTAGAGATCCTCGCGGAACTTGCCTTCGGTGATCAGCTTTTCCAGGTCGCGATGGGTGGCGGAAACCAGACGAACGTCCACTTTCACGGTTTCCACACCGCCCACACGCTCGAACTCCCGCTCCTGCAACACACGCAGAAGCTTGACCTGCACGTCGAGCGGCAGATCGCCAACCTCGTCGAGGAAAAGCGTGCCACCGTCGGCCAGCTCGAAGCGGCCCGGCCGACGCGCCATCGCGCCCGTGAACGCGCCCTTCTCGTGACCGAAGAGCTCGGATTCCAGCACGCCGGGCGCCAGCGCCGCACAATTGACCCGCACGAAGGGCCGCGATTCGCGGGCACTGTTGATGTGGATGGCCCGCGCCACCATTTCCTTGCCGGTCCCGGTTTCACCGCGCAGCAGGACGGTGGCCTGCGTCTGCGCGACCTGTTCGACCTTGGTCAAGACCTGGTGCAGCGCCGGCGAATCCCCCACGATGGCTCCGAAGTTGAATTCGCTGTGGGCGTCGCGCGATAGGATGCCGGCGTACTGCAATAGCTGCTCGGCCAGACGGCGGTTTTCCCGCACCAGATGAAAACGCTCCACCGCCTGAACCAGGATCCCGCGCAGCTCTTTGCTGTCCCAAGGCTTGGTCACGTAGCGATAGATGCGTCCCAGATTGATCGATTCGATCAGCACGTCCACGTCGGTGAACGCGGTCACGATGATCCCGATGGCGTCGGGGCGCACGTCGCGCACGGCGCGCAGCAACTCCAGGCCGGTCATGCGCGGCATGCGCTGGTCGGTCACCACCACGGCGACGTCGTGTTCGCGCGCGAGCGCCAACGCCTCCTCGCCGCTGCTGGCGAAATGGAGCGTGAAGGTCTTGCCGAACNNGTCCAGGTTGTCGCTTTCGTCGTCAACGACCAGCACCGGAAACTTTGAAAGAGCGATTTCACCCACGGGCATGCGCATGACGGTAACATAGGAATCCCGTGTCAGTGCTGACGAAGAGCCTCCCTCTGTCGCGAGCCCGCCTGTGGGGCGCGCTGGGGGTGGGTCTGGTCACTTTCCTCGCCTACGCGCTGGCGGCCACCCCGACCGCCTACCCGCTCGACTCGGCCGAGCTGGCCACGGCAGCGTTCGGCCTGGGCGTGGCCCATCCGCCGGGCGAAGAAACCACGCTGCTGCTTGCCAAGCTTTTCACCCTTCTGCCCTTGGGCAGCGTCGCCTTCAAGGTGGCCCTGTCGCAAGCCGTCGCCGGGTCGCTGGCGGCGGTGCTCGTGTTTCTGCTGGTGCTCGACGCCACGGAGAGATTGACGGTGGTGACCAGCGACACGCCGGAGTCGACGCGGGCCGTGCTGGCGGCGGCCGCCGCGCTGGCATTCGCGTACGCGCCGGGGGTGGTCGTGGTCAGCAATCGCGCCGAAGTGTATGCGGCACAGACCGCGCTGTCGCTCGCGGCACTGTGGTTCGCGTTGCGAGCTGGCATCGACCAGGATCCGCGATGGGCAACCATCGCTGCCCTGCTTATCGGTTTGGGCGTCGGGAACCATTCGCTGGTGGCGGGCCTGGCCGGGCTGGGCGCGGTGGTGGCCGCGCTGCCGGTCTTGTTGCGCTCGGACAAGCGAGGGAGGTTCGTCGCGTGGTCGCTTGCGGCGTTTGCCGCAGGAATGCTCGTGCACGCGTACTTGCCGCTGCGAACGGCCGCTTTGCGCGAAGGCACCGATGGGATGAACAATCTCCTCTGGGGAGACGCTCGCTCGCTGCGCGGCCTGTGGTGGGTGGTGTCGGCAAGAACCTTTGCCGAGAAAGCCGGCATCGTGCACGGCAATGCCTCGCCGGGCGACCTGCCTTTCTTGCTGATCGAGGAACTGGGAGCCGTGTTCGCGCTCATCGCGCCGGCCGGGGCGTATTTTCTGCTGCGGGGAAAAGGCGCGCGGGTGATGGGGGTGGCCGTGCTGGTTGCCATGGCGGGTTCCATCACCGCCGGGTTGGTCGGCGGACTGGATCCGACCAACCCGGACATTCGCGGCTACCTCGGCCCAGCCATCGCGTGCATTGCCGTGCTCTCGGGCGCGGCCGTGACGGTCGGGCTGGCCGTGTTTCGATTCAAGAGAGCGCGTGCATTGCTCGCGGTGATTCTCCTGGCGGGCGCGCTCGCACGCTTTCCAAGCCCCACCCAATACCCAGGTCTGGCCCAGGCACGCGCCACCGATTTCGAGGTTCGCCAAATGCTCGATGGTCTTCCAACCCGAGCAGCCCTGTTCACCAACCACTTCGAGACGGGATTTCTGGTCGGCTATCTGCGTTTCGTCGAGGGCACGCGACCGGACGTCGCGTGGGCTCACCTCGCCTTTGCGAAAGGCGCGGGCTATGCCGACCGGATTCGGGCCAGCCAGCCCGAGCTCGTGCACGTGATCGATGCCTATCGCGGCCGCGGCGATTTGCTGGGAGCGTTCGCCGATCTCGACCACAATCGCCCGATCCGCATCGAGCCCGACGGCGTGCTTGGCCCCGAGATCCGCAGGGGGCTCGGCCCCGCCGGCGATTTGTGGTCGCTTGCGAAGAACACCTCGCCAGAGGCGGTCGATCCGCTGCCAGCCTGGGTGCAGGACGAAGCCAGACAGGATCGCCAAGTGCGCGCCTACCTGGCCTGGCGCAATTACATCGATGCTCGCTGGTCGTGCGACCTTGGCCTGGCCGAGCGCGCCCACGCCCGCTTCGCCGAGCTGGACAAGCTGGTGCCCAAAGACGCGCGCTTCCGCGAGCTACAGAAGAACTGTCAGTAGGGATGGACTTAATAGAAGGTCAGATCATCGATCCACAGATCGAAGCTTGCGCCGGCGAGATTCGTGCTGGAATAGTACTGGAATTCCAAGCTCCAAATGCTCGACGGAGAGAGGGGTTCGTCGGTGCCGCCGGTCATGCTCGAGAACGGCACCGAGATCGAGCTCCAGCTGGTCGAGGAAAGCGTCCCGACGTGGTACGAATTGCCGACACACGTGGCGGCGCTGCAGGTCCCGCCATAGTCGATAGACTCCGTCGAGGGCATCTGGCCGACCACGATGAGCGACCCTGACCCTTTCGCGTAGAAGTGGATGCCCTTGTAGGCGCTCGCACTGTAGGTGCCCGGTACGCTGCTGAAGCTGGAATTGTTGAGCCAACAGCCCATTCCCGCGGAGGTCGAGTACTTGCCAGAGATGTGCATGGCGTGGCTGCTCGTCGACGTGCGCGGCGTGGACATCGCCTCGGGCAAAGCCGCCCTTTCAGGCAATGGCGTGATGGTGGATGTGCTGGCGCTGTCGACATAGGTGAACCACAAGCCGCTCCGGCCGGTCGTCTGGCAGATCTTGCCGGTCCCCGACTCCATGTCGTCGATAAGCGTTCCGCAGCCGCCGGTTCCACCGCTCGTGGTAAGGCCGCCCGAGCCCACCACGCCGCCCGACCCG
>PMLH01000091.1:179-2560 GCA_003159055.1 Myxococcales bacterium | reverse complement strand
CACGACTACGACCACGGCCACGGCTACGGTAACGCCCGCGGTTCCGCCCAATGGCGTCCTAGCCGAAGGCTGCGTTCCAAGCCGAGCTCTCTCGCCGAACAGGGCAACGAAGGGTGGTCGTGGTCGTAGACGTTGTCGTGGCCGTGGCCGTGGCCGGACATTCTAGGCGCCTGCGGGCTTGAGGACCATGCCAGCAGCACGCCAGGACAACGCCCCTGCAGCCGAGCGCGAGCCACGGCCGGTCTGTCCGAAATGCCGTCGTCCGACCTCGCACTGTTTCTGCACGGACCTCCAACCGATCGCGACCTCCACGCGCGTGCTCATCCTGCAGCACCCGCGCGAGCGCGACGTCCCGATAGGCACCGCGCGTTTGGCGCGCGTTGGCTTGCAGAACGCGATTCTGCGCACCGACGTCGACTTCAGCCAGGACCCAGTCGTGCGCGCCTGCCTGGCAGAAGGCAACGCGTACCTGCTGTTTCCCGGCGACGATGCCATCGACGTCGAGATCACGAGCTTTCCTTCGCCCATCACGTTGGTGGTTGTCGACGGCACCTGGTGGCAGGCAAGCAAGCTGCTGAAGTCCAACCCGATGCTGGCGGCGCTGCCACGTCTTCGACTGACGCCGTCTCGGCCAAGCCGGTACGGAGAGATCCGGCGCGAGCCCGCCGAGCATTGTGTGGCCACCATCGAAGCCATCGCGCACGTGCTCGGACACCTTGAGAAGGATCCCGAGCGTTTCGCCCGGCTGCTCCAGCCATTCGTCAGCATGGTCGAACGACAGCTCTACTTCGCAACGACCGTCAAAACCAATCGGCATCGTCGCGACAAGCCGCTTCGGCCACCGCGCGATCCGATCCCGGCGCCGTTGCGCCAGCAGCCTGCCAACTTGATCTGCGTGCACGGCGAGGCCAACGCCTGGTCGCACGTACATCCGGATCGACGGCCGCCCGAAACCGTGCACTGGCTGGCCAAGCGCCTGGCAACGGGCGAGGTGTTCGAAGCGGTGATCGCGCCACGCGGCCGCCTGGCCCCGTCGACCTGTCGGCACATCAAGCTCGCGCCCGAGGTGCTTGAAAGTGGCGAAGGCTGGGATGCCTTTGCCGAGCGCTTTCGGAGGTTCCTTCGCCCGGCGGACGTGCTGCTATCGTGGGGGCATGTCCCGCTCGCAACGTTGGCCGCTGACGGGCTTCGGCTGGAGAATCAGCGTCTCGACGTCCGTCCGGTGGTAGGCAACGTGCTCCGCCACCACACCGGCACCGTCGAAGAGAGCGTCGGACATCTCGGCCTCACTGCGCCTCCGCCATGGACGTCCGGCCGTGGCGGCGAACGCCTGGCGAGCCTGTGCACCGTGGTCGAGAAGCTGTGTGCGTGGCCTTTGTCCGGCTAGAGATCCCGACCCGATCAGTCGAGTCTACCCTTGTGGTCCCGGAGTTCTTCGAAGCGTCGGCGCGACACGACCTGGGTCCGGTTTCGGTGCACGGCGCACGCTTCACGGGCCGACGCACGCCATGAGCCACGCCAGCTTGGCCGAAAATCGGCTCCGCATCGCACGCGGGCGGTTCCGTTCCTGCTCGGCTCTCGCTAGGATAGGCGTCCATGACGCAGCCATCCTACGCCCATGGGATCACTTCCACCCCTTTGCTCGGCGACACCATCGGAGACAACCTGCGCCGCACGGTCGGGCGCTTCGGTGACCGAGAAGCCTTGGTTTCGCGCCACCAGCGCTACCGGGCGACCTACAAGCAAATGTGGGAGGAGATCGGCCTCATCGCACGCGGCCTGATGGCCCGCGGGGTGAAGAAGGGCGACCGGGTTGCGCTGTGGTCACCCAATCGCTTCGAGTGGATCATCACCCAGTACGCGACCTCGCGCATCGGCGCGATCATGGTGAACATCAACCCCGCCTACCGCAGTCACGAGCTTGAGCACGTGCTCAAGCAATCCGGATGTTCGCTGCTGGTCATGGCACGCGGGTTCCGGCAGACCAACTACGTCGCGATGTTCAAAGATCTGGAGGAACGCTTGCCCGAGCACCTCAAAGCGATCGTCATCGACGACGAGTGGGCCGCAATCAAAGAAGACGCGCGTCGGGTTTCGGAAGAGGAGCTCCACCTGCGCGAGCAAACCCTCGATCCCGACGACCCGATCGACATTCAGTACACCAGCGGCACCACGGGCTTTCCCAAGGGCGCGACGCTGTCCCACCACAACATCCTCAACAACGGNNGCTCTATCATTGCTTTGGCCAGGTGATGGCGTCGCTGGCAGCAATCAGCCACGGGGCCTGCATGATCTTCCCGAGTGAGGCCTTCGAGCCCGAGGCGGTCCTGGCCACGGTCCAGGCCGAGCGCTGCACGTCGCTTTACGGCGTGCCCACCATG
>PMLH01000091.1:0-169 GCA_003159055.1 Myxococcales bacterium | reverse complement strand
CACGCAAAGCAAGGTCGACGACCCGCTGGAAAAGCGCGTGGCGACGGTCGGCTGCGTGCACCCCAACATCGAAATCAAGATCGTGGATCCTTCGACGAGCAAGGTCCTGCCGCGCGGGGCGGTTGGTGAGCTGTGTACGCGCGGCTACTCGGTGATGCTGGGTTACTGG
>PMLH01000116.1 GCA_003159055.1 Myxococcales bacterium | reverse complement strand
CCCTCACTTCCCAAGGCCCCTGCGCGACCGCCGTCGCGATGCTTGGCTTGCGGCCGCCGGCCTCATCGTCCTTCGTCTACCCAATCATCTCATCCTGCACCATCCCGACCGCGTCCTTGACCAGATCCGTCGTCTTCTCGCTACGCACCTTCCGGCTCCCCTCTCCGTCCCGGAGAGGGGCTGGGGGTGAGGTTGATTCCTCCCCTGGTCGTTGCTGCTGGCTGCGAACCTGGTTCATCGTCCCTATCCCTCTCCCTGGGAAGCACTTTTCAGACACCCTCTGAGACACCGCTGGAATGAATCTAGGAAGGCAACGCGCTTCGTCGGGTATCAGGTCTTGAAGGCAGAAACCTGGCTGCGGAGATTCTCCGACACCGTGGCCAACTGCGAAGCGCGCGTGTGAACCTGACCGCTCGCAGTCGTCACGTCATGTGCGCCTTCGCGCACGTGTGCGAGGCTGTCGGTGATTCGTCGCATGTTCACCGTGGTCTGCGCGGCTCTCTCGTTGCTCTGTCTCGCCACGGAGGCGGCTTGAACGATTCCGCCGGCGACGTCGCGGATGGTTCCCGCCTGGTCCTCGATGGCGGTGGTGGCTTCGGTGACCGTGCAGCGGATTTCATCGATTCGGCTGACGATCTTGCCGATGTCGGCGACCGCGCCTCGGGTCGAGGACTGGATGGCGGCTATGCGCTCACGGATGTCCTCCGTGGCCTTCGCGGTCTGCTGGGCCAGATCCTTGATTTCGCCAGCAACCACGGCAAACCCTTTACCGGCGGCGCCCGCCCGTGCGGCTTCGATGGTCGCATTCAAGGCCAAGAGCTTGGTTTGGGCCGAGATCTGATCGATGGTCTCCGTGACCTTGCCGACCAACTGTGCGGCTTGCCCGAGAGCGTTCATGGTTGCCGAAACACGTCCGGCCTCTTCCTCTGTCGCGGCGATCACGGTTCGCGCTTGGCTGGTGCTGTTGCCGACGACCGCAATCCGTTTGATGAGGTCTTCCGTGGCCTCTGCGACACGTTCGAGGCCATGGGTGGCGTCGCTCATTGATGCGGCTGCCTCTTGGACGATGGCGCCCATGCTCTCGGCTTCGCTCCCCATGGCATCGACCTGGCCCACGCTTTGGCGGGCGCCGTCGGCCATCTGCTGTGAAACCTTCGACAGTTCCTGGGATGCCTCGGCGATGGTTTCCACGAAGCTAGCGACCTTTCCCACCATGCACCGCAATCCAAAGCTCATGTCGTTGCTCGCAGAAGCGAGTTGCTTGAGCTCGACAAAACCGGCGGCTGGCACTTCGCGGGTCAGGTCACCTTGGGCCATGGCGTGGAACGTCGCCACCGCATTCTCGATGGGGCGCGAAATACGTCTTGCCGCCGCGACCGCAACCGCTGACATGAGAAGGAGGATCAGCACCCCAGCCACCAGAACGTGCAGGGTGAGCTGGTCGAGGCTTGCCAGGACACCTTGGGTCACCGGTTCGTAGTCGTCTTCGTAGGAGCTGGCGCCAATGACCCAATTCCACGGTTCGAAGTAAGTCAGGGCGGCGACCTTGGTTCGGCTGGCCTTGTCGCCAGGGTTGCGCCAAGCGTAGCGATGAAAATCGAAGCTTCCGTCGTGGGTGGCGAGCGCCTTGCCAACCAGCGTCTGAACGAAGGGCTGCCCGCTCTCATCGCGAGCCTCCCAGATGTCTTCCCCGTCGCGCTCACCGTTCTTGGAGATGACGTAGCGCCCGCGCGAAACGCCTCGGCCGCCGAGCACGAAGACATACCCGGTTCGCCCGACGGTGCTGTGCAGAATGGTATCTCGGACGTCACGCGTGATCGCGTCCATGTCCGCGCCGACGTACAGCATGCCGATGACTTTCCCCTTGTCCGGAGAATCCCAGATAGGTTCGTACATCGCGAGCTCCCAGTGGTCCGCGACGAAGGCGCGGCCCCAATAGGTCCTGCCAGCGAGAACCGTTGCCACGACGGGGTTCGGTTCGGCGGCACTCGATGCGGCGCTGGGAAGGAAGGTGCCAACGACTCGGCGGCCCTGCTTGTCGACCACGCTGGACGCTACCCGCAGCATGTCGCCATTTTCGGTCATACGCTGGAAGATGGTGCACGACTCGCGGGTGGTGGCTTTGACCATGTCGACGAGGGCCGCGGCGACGCTTTGATCGCGATTTCGCACCGACGGCGCGTTGCCAATCTGCAGTCTGGGCAGGGTCAGATGGCGGACCTCGTGGGTCTCCTGATTGGTGGCGTCCCACGCCAATTCACCGACGAAATGCACGCCGCCAGCTTGCCTGATGGCTTCCCGCGCGACCGACATATCGTGTTCGAGGCGACGGCGGGTTCGGTCGTGCGACCCTTTGCATGCCTGGTAGGTCGTGGTTGCGACCGAGACAGCAGAATGGCGAACCAACGACGAGAAAGCGTCGGTCATCTGCTGAGCAACCGTGCGTTTGCGGAGTGCCGCCGTGACATAGACGGCGGCCACGGTGATCCCGACCGAGGCCAAGATCAGCAGGCAGAGGTTGGTCCTTATTCCCGTGGAGCGCATGCGGTCCGTCAGAGATATCGGCGGCGGCGGGGATTACCTGTAGGTTCGCCCCTCCGTTCGACCTGGT
>PMLH01000195.1 GCA_003159055.1 Myxococcales bacterium | reverse complement strand
TTCATCGTCCTCGATGAGCAGCTTGTGCATGGTGGTCGTACCTTCGCTCCTCTGGAACCCTGGAAAGCTCTCTCGGTCTACGCTGAGCATCGTCGGGCCGGGCCCGCCAAAGCTTGTGCATCCTAGCAATGTATCCGTAGGACCGGTGCGGATCAAGACAACGACACAGCGAGCAGGGTCGGTGCCGAGGTCGGCCACCGCTCGCGCCACCAGCCTACCCTATGTGGACCAGCGCCGCGGCGACAACGATGGCCATCCCAACGATGAAGGAGGCGGCGACCACTGCCACGGCCAAGTTCTTGTTCTCCTGCAATTCCCGGCGGAGGTTGTACGGGGTGACCAGCTCCCAAATGTAGTAGCCCACGATGAGCAGCGCGATCCCAACCACGCCGAAAATGGTCACGTCCAGAATCATCCGCCAGAGGGGTGCATGGGCGAGGGTTACTGGCACGGTGCTATAGGCTCCGCATTTCCGGATACGTGGTCAAGAGGTCCGTCACGGTCAGGGAGTCGTCGGGATCGGCCGGGGTCCATATGACCTCGAGGCCAAGCAGATTGCTGGCAGAGACGGCCCCCAGCTCGGCCAACACGGAATCGAGCGCTGGCCTGTCTTCAACCTTGGCGATTCCCAGCGGCGTGCGCGTGGCCACCAGTCNNCCCCCACCAGCATGGTGACGACGAGAAACTCGAGGGCTTCACTGCCCACCGTCGGCGCGGCATCCGAACGCCGCATCTGCCCGTCAACGCCGCGCATCCGCTCGATTTGGAAATGCGAGCGCTCCGCCATGGCGGCACCGTTCATTTTGCTTTCGCCGTTGGTCAGGCTGAACGGTCCCGACGGCTCCACCAAGCTGTAGCGAATCGAATCCTTCTCGCGCATCAATTCAAGGGCGGTTTGGCGCAGAAGCTCGGCCAGCCCCGCTTCCGAGCTGGTGTCGCCGGTGCTGGCAAATTCCTCAAGCCGCTTCTGCACGCCTCGACCGGAACGGCCGAGACCGAGCTGAACCTTGTACACGTACGATCGGTCGACCGAGGCCGAGACGTCGTCGTATTCGTCGTAGTCGGTGCCAGGGGGAAGGCTGCGGCGAGACGCCCGTCGGAGCGAGCGCACAACCATGATTGCGCCCAAACAGACGATTCCCACCAGCATCAGACTGCCGACCATCCCCATGCCGCCGCCGAAGCCCCAGCCGCCATAGCCCCAACCGAAGCTCGGCAAGAAGACGAAGCTCGACCCGCCACCGTAGCTGCTGCGGCTGCCAGGAACGCTGCGCGAGATGCTGTCCGACCCCGAGCGAAACCCGCGAAGGCCGCCAAAGCTGCTTCCAGACCGCGGCCCGGCATGGGCCAAGCCAGACGCAACCAGCGCAGCAATTAGGCACAGGACGCGTACTGTACGCATGAATGAGAGCCCCACAGCGCGTGAGCTTACGGCCAAACCGGCCAAACGCAAACGACGCGCCATGCCCAGATCCGGCCGGCGCGCCGTGATGGTACGCACCCGAAACCGAAGCTGGCTCTGGCCCGTTTGTGCGAATAGTGCGACAAATTAGGGTTCACGGATGTGCTCGCCTGTTGCGCCCAGAAGAAAGGCTCCCTTGAGCATGCGGGCTCGGCATGTCTCGGCCTGCGGCCTGTGGCTGGCCGTGGGGGTTGGCTGCGCGCCGAAGGCAAACGATAGCGGTGCATCGATCGGAGGGGGCGGGGAAAGCGGGGCTGGCCATGGTTCGGGCGGTTTCGCCAGCGGTGCGGGCGGGTCGGTCTCACTCACCATGCCCGCCCAGTGCACGAGCAACGGCTACGCCTGCATGGTTCCGAAGTGCAGCGGCAACCTGGGCACGACGGTCAGTGGCAAAGTCTTCGATCCCTCGGGCAAGAACCCCGTTTACGGCGCATTCGTCTACATCCCAGATCAGCCAGATTCGCTCGCCCCCATTTCGCAAGGGCCAGGCAACCTGTGCGGCCGGTGCGTGCAGCCGAGCGGCAATCCAGTCGCCGGCGCGGTGACGGGGTCCGACGGATCCTTCGTGATCAAGCAGGCGCCGGCCGGCAAGCAAATTCCGCTCGTGGCTCAGCTGGGCAAATGGCGGCGCATGACCTTGGTCGACATCAACACCCCGTGCGGTGACAATCCCATCACCGACTCGGATCTTCGTTTGCCGAGAAGCCGAAGCGACGGACAGAAAGCGTCGCTCCCGCACATCGCCATCGCGGCCGGCGCTGGCGACCGCGTGCAGTGCCTGCTTCGCCGGATGGGTGTGGACGTGGCCGAGTTCACCAACCCCGACGGTCCCGGCTCGGTGAACATCTATAACCAGCCATCGGCGCTCGGGGCCGATCCCAGCGGCCGCTACGATGCCACCCTCAACAGCGGCGCTGCCTTTCCCGACGCCGCCACTTTCTGGTCGGACATCAACCAGCTCGCCAAATACGACGTCGTCGTCCTGGCGTGCGGCGGCAATGCCGCGGCAACTGATCCGACCCGAACGACGCCCAACCCCATCACCGACGCTGCCAAGGCCAACATGGTGAAGTATCTGTCGAGCGGCGGACGCGTGCTTGGGGAGCACTACCATTCGGCTTGGATAAGGTCCTATCCGGCGAGGAGCTCCCAGCAGACGACGGCACCGGTGCCGTCTCCGCTCGGAGCTGACGTGGCCACGTGGCATCCATACGTCGAATCCACCGATGCGTCGGGTTCCGCCGTCGCGGCAGGCAGCAGCATTTTGGCCCAAATCGACACCTCCTTCACCAAGGGGAGAGACTTCGCGAATTGGCTGGTCGCTGCGAACGCAGCGCAGGCTGCAGGAACCCTCCTCCTCAAAGGCGAGGTCAAACGAACCGCGGTCGACGAGCTCGCCGCGACACCTTCTGCACAGCGCTGGATCTACCAACCCGCCTCTGCCGAGGATCCACAGGGCGCCGCGGAATTCACGCACTTTCTCAGCTTCAACATGACCAGCGGCGGTCAGCTGGTCGATCGTCGATCGACCGACTCCACGAACCTGTGCGGTCGCTTCGTCTACACGGGGTTGCACGTGGATTCCGCGGACGCCACCGCCCACGCCAGCGACCTTGCTGACGAGACGGTCAAGGCCCTGCCCTTCCCGAGCTGTTGCGCGCAAGGCGACCTCGGCCCGCAGGAGAAGGCCATCGAGTTCATGTTGTTCGACCTTTCATCATGCCTCTCGCTCGATGTCGACGGCGCGGCCGCTGGGCTTGTCATTTGAGTCTAGCGGAAGCCTGATCGCACCCGAACCCAAGCGACTGCGATAGGCTCTGCACTTGAGATGACGGCAGGAGCCACGTACCAACTACGATGTACCCATGATACAACAGCGATACATCGCTGCTGCAACGCGGTCGAACGGGATCAGGCGGATGGGTTTATGGTCCCATGACGCTGGGGAAAATCCGACAGTACACCGATGTAGGTGCGATGCTTCTACGATGGCAATCACCGATGGAAGTCCGATGGAAGGTTGCGATAACTTTACCAGGACGGAAATCGGAAATAGGGTATCGCGCATGGCAAGTACCCTTCCCGCGCGCCGCAGACCACCGCGAACCCCTCCCGGATGCGAGGGCCATCTGACCCGTCAGCAGGCGGCCGAGCTGCTTGGCTTTTCGAGCGAATTCAAGATACGGCAACTCGAACGCGAAGGTCGATTGCGATCGGTGCGCGGCCTGATGCGAACCGCCTTCTATGCTCGAGCGGATGTGCTGGCCATCAAGGCAGAACTCGAGCAGGAAAGCCCCGGCCGCAGCGCGGACGACGATTGGACCGATGACGAGCTGCTCGTCCTGCTTCGCCAGCCCAATCGCGAGGGTCGGGCTCGAACCGCCCTCGACCTGGTCCTCGAAACCCACATCAGCATCGACCGCGCTGAAAAAGTCTACGCATTCTGGACGAGCTGCGGAGGTGCCGTGCCAGCAACCACCGCTGCGCCCAGGCCACCGGTCCAGAACCAACAAGGCCACCCCGCTCCCGGAACCACCATCGCGCCTGACCCTCGGGCTGCCTCGCCCAAGTCAACCATTGCACCTCACCCTGGTGCTCCTTCGCCCAAAGCCGCCGTCCCACCTCACCCAACCGAGGCTTCGCCCCAACCCGCCTTTCAGCTTCGCGAACCCCTTCGCACGCCGCAAGCCGCGGCCCTGCCGCCCGAGCCGCTCGACCGTGCTGCCGACGAGCGCCGGAGCGCGGAACGCCTGTCGCGCGACGATCTCATTGCGGAGCTACGCCATCCGGACCCGCGCGTGCGCGACCGCGCCTTCGCCCGCCTGAAAGAACAGAACGGCGGTTGATGAGGCTTGGCCCCTGCCGGCCAGGCGAGGTTCAGATCGGAATGACGTCGCTGAGATCGACGTCGAATTCCTCCGTGGGCAA
Organism: Myxococcales bacterium; assembly: GCA_003159055.1. The sequence continues at coordinate 379 of PMLH01000195.1, read as the reverse complement.
GGCGCCTTGCTCCGAGCGCAGGGTGTTGTTACGTGCGCGATTGAGCGCCAGTTGCTCGAAATAGGCCTGAATCTCCGGCACCGCCTCGGCGAGACGCTCGACGTACTCACGCGCGAGGTAGAGCACCGTGGTCGCCACCGTCGCACGCACCGTCGCGGAGGTAGGCTGGTCGGTGACGAGCGCCATTTCGCCGAACATGTCGCCAGCGCGCAGGTGGGCCAGGGTGACAGGGATGGAACTTGTCGCGTGGGAGATCACGTCAACTTCGCCCGACAAAATCAAGAACAACCCTTGGCCGCGCTCGCCTTCACGAATGATGTCCACGCCCGGCTCCATCTCGTGTCCTTCGAACCGACGTAGAAGCTCGCCCTGCTGCGAC
>PMLH01000603.1 GCA_003159055.1 Myxococcales bacterium | reverse complement strand
ATCTGGTGCTGACCCACGTCGGTGGTCACGATGGCATCGCGGCCGCCGAGCTTGTCCAGGCGATCGAGGACGTGCTGCGCGCGCAGGCCGCCCTTCTTCGGGTAGTGCAGCGGAAACTCCGCGCGCCACGCCCCGACCTGGGCCAGCCAGGCGTCGCTGTCGCAGGGAGCGACCATGGGTAGCAGATCCTCGACAACCAGGCGAGCGTCGCCGGCCAGGCAAACGTCGGGCCTTAGCACCTTGCCGAATTCGGCGACATCGATGTCAACGTGAATCTTGACCGCGTCTTTGCAGAACACCGACAGCTTGCCGGTAATTCGGTCGTCCCAGCGCGAGCCGATTGACATGATGAGATCGCAGCCGTCGACGGCCTTGTTGGCGTAGGCCGTGCCGTGCATCCCGAGCATGCCGAGGTGAAGCGGATGATCTTCGGGCACCGCACCCTTGCCGAGCAGGGTGTTGACCACCGGCGCCTTCAGCTTCTCGGCGAATTTCAGCAGGGCCTTGCCGGCATTGGACAGCACGGCGCCGTGGCCGACGAGCAGGACCGGCTTGCGGGCCTTGGCCAGCAGCGCGGCGGTTTGTCTGAGCGCCGTCGGATCGGCATGCTCAGGCACGTTGTAGCCGGGCAGCTCGACCTTGTCGACGAAGGGCGCCGGGCAGGGGGCCGCGAGCACGTCTTTCGGTAGATCGATCAGCACCGGCCCGGGCCGCCCGGTGCTGGCGATGAAGAAGGCTTCCTTGAGGACGCGCGGAATGTCGGCGACGTCCTTGACCAGGAAGCTGTGCTTGACGACGGCGTAGGTGATACCGGTGACGTCGGCCTCCTGGAAGCCATCCTTGCCGAGCATGGGGCGGATGACCTGGCCGCACAGCACGATCATGGGGACCGAGTCCGACAAGGCGGTGAGCAGGCCGGTGACGGCGTTGGTCGCTCCAGGGCCCGAGGTCACCACCACCACGCCGGGTTTGCCGGTCGCTCGGGCGTAGCCATCGGCCATATGCGTGGCACCTTGCTCGTGCCTGGTGAGGATCAGCTTGATTCTGGACTCATATAGAGCGTCGAACAGAGGGATAGCCGCGCCACCTGGCAGGCCAAACACCACATCAACCCCTTCACGCTCGAGGCACTGGACGACTTTCTCGCCTCCGCTGGGGATTTTGCTGCTGGTTTGCAGAGCAGCCCCGGCGCCTTTGGGAGCATTGCTCCCAGTTTTTCGCGAAGTCGTCAGTCCCTTGCCGTTCTTGGTTGCCATGTTTGCTGTTTCCTATTCAAATCGTCACTTGATGTGGTGATTTCCGACCAATCTTGCGACTTATTGAGCGAGTTTATATCATTAATTCGTTCCTCGCATTCAAACATAGCGAATATTTACCTATGACGATATGCGCCTGCGGCGCCGGCGGCGGGAGGGAGCGATTTCTTCGGCTACTCGACCGTCACGCTCTTGGCGAGGTTGCGCGGCTGATCGACGTCGGTGCCGCGTGCGACCGCCATGGCGTAGGACAGAAGCTGCAGCGGCAACACCGTGAGCAGCGGTTGCAGGAGCGGCGGCGCGTCTTCCACCCACAGCACATCCTGGCACAGGGCCCTGATGCCTTCGTCGCCCTTGGTGGCGACCGCGATGACGTGCCCTTCGCGCGCGCGAACCTCGGCCAGGTTCGACAATACCTTGTCGTAACCCTTGCCCTTGGTCGCGATGACGACGACCGGAAGCCCGTCGTCGATCAGCGCGATGGGCCCGTGTTTCATCTCGCCGGCGGCGTAGCCTTCGGCGTGAATGTAGGAAATCTCTTTCAGCTTGAGCGCGCCCTCGAGTGCGATGGGGTAGTTGGTGCCCCGGCCGAGGAAAAGGAAATCGCGCGCGTGCATGTACTTTCTGGCCAGCTCGCGTAGGTTGCCGAGCGCGCGCAGGGTTTCGCTCATCTTGGTTGGGATGTGGACCAATTCGCCCACCAGGTCGGCTGCGGCGGCATCGGTGAGCGCGCCGTTGCGGCGGCCGAGGTGGATGGCCAGCAAGACCAGGGCGGCCAGCTGGGCCGTGAAACACTTGGTGGACGCAACGCCGACTTCCGGTCCGGCGTGGGTGTACAGCACCTTCTGGCAAGCCCTGGCGATGGCGGAATCGACCACGTTGCAGATGGCCAGCGTGCGCGCGCCGCGTGCGGTGGCTTCCTTGACGGCGGCAAAGGTATCCAGGGTTTCCCCGCTTTGCGAGATGGCGACGACCAGATCCTTCGCCCCGACCACCGGCTCGCGGTAGCGGAACTCGCTGGCCAGATCCACTTCGCACGGGATGCGGGCCACGTTCTCGATCAGGAACTTGCCGACCAGGCCGGCGTGGTACGACGTCCCGCACGCCAGGATGAGGACGCGGCCGTCGACATCGCCAAGCGTCTGTCCGTCGAGACTCACGTCGCTCGTGTCGAGGAGCAGTCGGCTACGCAGGGTGTCGCTGACCGCCTGCGGCTGTTCGTGGATTTCCTTGAGCATGAAGTGCGGATAACCGCCCTTTTCTGCCTGGGCCGCCGTCCACGTGATGGTCCTCGGCGTGCGCACGCGCGGATTGCCGTCGACGTCGGTGATCTCGACCCGGTTTCGTCCGAGCGCCACGACGTCTCCCTCTTCGAGGAAAATCATCTCGCGGGTGTATTCGAGAATCGCGGGAGCATCGGAGGCGAGGAATTGCTCGCCGTCGCCCAGCCCCACCACGAGTGGCGACGCATTCTTGGCTGCGACGATCTCGTCAGGGTACTGCTCTGAAAGCACTGCGATCGCGTAGCTGCCTTCGACTTGTTTCAGGGCTTTGCGAACCGCATCGGCCAGGGTCTTCGTGCCGGCCACGACAGCCTCGTCAATCAAGTGTGCAATGACCTCGGTGTCGGTCTGAGACGAGAATTTTCGTCCGGCCGCTTTCAATCGGTCGCGCAAGGTCGCGTGGTTTTCCACGATGCCGTTGTGGACGACAGAAACCGCGCCGACCCGATGGGGATGCGCGTTCTCGTCGGAAGGTCGACCGTGGGTCGCCCAGCGCGTGTGGCCGATGCCGATCGTGCCGACCGGCGACTTTTCCTTCAGGATTTTTTCGAGTGCTGCCAGTCGGCCGCGGCAGCGAACGACCTGGGTTTCGTTGCCCGAACAAACCGCAACGCCTGCCGAATCGTAGCCCCGGTACTCAAGCCTGCGCAGGCCGCTGATGAGCACCGAGATCGCGTCGCGCGAGCCAACGTAGCCGACAATTCCGCACATGCGGTAGGTCTACTAGGGGCTATCCGGCACAGCAAGGCTCTTCTCGGCCACCGAACAGGCCAGGTCGAGAGCCGCCAAGAAACCCTGATGTCGGGCGCGACCGCTTCCCGCGATGTCGTACGCGGTGCCGTGATCGGGCGACGTGCGCACAAAAGGCAGCCCAAGGGTGAGACTCACGGCTTGTTCGGACGCGACGAGCTTGATGGGGATCTGGCCCTGATCGTGGTACAGCGCGACCACGGCGTCGTAGTCGCCCACCACGGCCTGGCGGAAGATGGTGTCGGGCTCGTGCGGGCCGCTCACCCGTGCGGCGAGGCCCGAGGTCGAAAGCAGTCTCTGCGCAAGGTTCACCGCAGGCAGGACCAGGTGGCTTTCCTCGTCGCCCAAGCGTCCGCCTTCGCCCGCAAGCGGGTTCAGTCCTGCCACCGCCACGCGCGGCAGCCGGATCCCGAAGTAGGTCAGCAAGGCTTGCGCCGTGAGAATGATGGCCTGCGAGATGTTGGCGACGCTGAGCAGGGCGGGGACCTGGCGTAGGGGCACGCGTCCTGTGACGAGCGTGACGCGCAGGCCGGCACCAATCTGCATCGTGGCGCAGTCTTTGGCGCTGAGCCGGTTGGCCAGATAGGCCATGTGGCTTGGGAATGGCATTCCGGCCTTGGCGGCCCACTCGCGTGAGATCGGCGCTGTCACCAGTGCGCTGGCCCTACCCTCGACGATGGCGTCGGTCGCGGCGGCCAGGTAGTCGATTTGGGCGCGACCGGTAATCTCGCTCGGCAGCCCGGGCTGTACGTCGTCTTCGCCGAGGTTCGTGACTGCAACGATGTCGACCCCTCGAGGCAAAGTCACGCCAGCGCGCTGGGCGGCGCGGTCAAGCACGCCTCGGTCGCCGAAGACCGTCACGCCCAGCGACGGGCGTTCGGCCAACCCACGCACGACAATTTCCGGCCCGATTCCGGCCGGACACCCCATCGAAACCGCGATGCGCGCGAAGCCCGCCATAGCCCCCCATCATACACCGACGACCGGACGAGCCTCTAGGCCATTGCGCGCAGCCGAGCGTCGGTTTTTCCTGCTCGGCTGGATCACGAAGGAGCCGTTTGCGCAAGAAAGATGCCGGCCGAATTCTGCAATCGTCGCCTTCCCCTTGGCTTCCTCTTCCTTCGGGTGCAATACTCGAAGGAGGTATGGACGACTTCCACTGCTCCTTCTGCCAGAAACGCCGGCGCGAGGTGCGGAAACTCATCTCCGGTCCGCGGGTCTTCATCTGCGACGAGTGCGTGGCTTTGTGCAACGACATCATCGCGAAAGAGGAAGCCGCGGAGCGTCCGCGCTATCCCCGCCCGCGTGAGATCTTTGACGAAATCGACAAGTACGTCATCGGTCAGGATCGCGCCAAGAAGGCGCTGTCGGTGTCGGTCTACAACCACTATAAGCGCATCGGGCAGCGGGGCAAAGCGGCCGATGTTGAGATTCAGAAGGGCAATATCCTTCTCATCGGCCCGACCGGCTGCGGGAAGACGCTGCTGGTGCAAACCTTGGCGCGTAAGCTCGACGTTCCCTTCGCCATGGCCGACGCCACCACACTGACCGAGGCGGGCTACGTCGG
>PMLH01000232.1:2383-2524 GCA_003159055.1 Myxococcales bacterium | reverse complement strand
TCGGCATCGTCGAATCAAACTGGAGACCTCCAAATGAACATGCCTGCCGGACCTTAAAATACCTGCAATTGACCGAATTTCAGCTCAGTTTCCGGTTGAATCGCGAGGACGTGACGTCACGCCTGATGTCGACCCGCAAGA
>PMLH01000232.1:0-2352 GCA_003159055.1 Myxococcales bacterium | reverse complement strand
GAGAGCGGCAGCCACGACGAGCTCGTGGCCCTGGACGGCAAGTACGCGCGCATGTACGAGGTGCAGGCGCGCGCCTACCTCTCGGAGCCCGAGGCGACAGATACAGGGGATACTAGGCCACAGGGGGTGGCACGAAAGTTTAATCACCGCATGTCTGAGCATAAAATATGGTGTTTGCGGGAACACTACCCTCCACTTAGCGACCTAGCCGAAGGAAATGGGCACCCCAGGGGTACGCCGTGGCGAATGCCGCCAGACGCCCCCCGGACTGGGGGGTATGGCGTGAGAGATTCCCAGCAGCCGACGGCCAAGGCGACGCGCAGTGAACTCGTCGCCCTTGTAGACGCGCTGCGCGTCCAGGTCTCAAATCTCGAGAGCACCCTGCGCAGCAGCGACGGCACGCGTGAGCTTGAGGACCAGCTTTTCGCATTGGCCCTTCGCCATGACGCCCTCCTCGCCGCCATTCCCGAGATCGTCATGGAAGTGGACAACGACAAGGTATACACGTGGGCGAATCAAGCCGGTAAGCAGTTCTTCGGTAACGACGTCGTCGGCAAAGAAGCCACCGACTATTTCGCGGGCGAACAGGACACGTACGGCACCGTCCAGCCAGTCTTCAATGGCAGTGAGAATATGGTTTACGTGGAGAGCTGGCAACGGCGCAAGGATGGAGAGAAGCGCCTGCTTGCCTGGTGCTGCCGCGCTCTCAAGGATGACGACGGCAACGTCACTGGCGCCCTCTCGTCCGCCCGCGACATCACCGAACGCGAGATAGCCGAGGCTGAAAAGCTCATCGCACAGCGGCGCTACCAGGAGCTGTTCGACAACGTCGGCGTCGGCCTCTACCGCACCACGCCGGGGCCGAAAGGGAAGTTCCTCGCGGTGAATCCGGCGATGGTCGCGATGTTCGAGGCGGACAGCCCCGAGCAGCTGCTCGCCCGTCACCCGAACGAGATCTACCTGGACGAAAACCAGCGGCGCACCGTCAGCGACACCATCGTGCGCGAGGGCTTCATCGACGGAGAGTTCCGCTTCAATACCCTCAGGGGCAGACCGATATGGTGCCGCGTAACAGCGATGAGGGTGACCGACGCCAGCGGCCGGGTCTGTTTCGACAACACCATCGAGGACGTCACCGAGCGCAAGCAGGCGGAGAACGCGCTGCGCGAGAACGAAGAGAAATACCGCGAGCTGGTCGAGCGAGCCAGTGACGGCATCGCCATCGTCCAGGACGACATGATCAGATTCGTCAATCCGCGTCTGGCGGAGATGTGGGGCGGCAACGGCGAGGAGGCCATCGGCACACCCTTCACCGACCACATAAGTCCCGACGAGCGTCCCAGGGTGGCCAAGATCTACAAGCGGCGCTCGGCCGGCGAGGACGTGCCGCGGCACTACGATGCGGCCCTCATACGTGGGGACGGCGGCCAGGTGTATGCGGAGTTCAGCGTCGGTATGATCACGTATGAAGGGAAGCCGGCCCACCTGATGATCCTGCGTGACATCAGCGAGCGCAAGCAAGCCGAGGAGATGGTGGCGTCAGCCGCGACCGAATGGCGCGAGACCTTCGACGCCATGAAAGATTCGGTGGCTCTGCTCGATAAGAACGGCAAGGTGCTGCGCTGCAACAGCGCCACTGTGCGTCTCACGGGTCGCGATTACAAACAGATCGTCGGGCGACCCTGCTTCGAGGTCTTCCATGTATCCGCGACGTGGTGGGCGAACTGCCAGCGGGTGCGGGCACGACGTTCTCTGCACGGCGAGACCATGACCATCGAGAAGGACGGACGCTGGCTGCGATTCGCATTCGAGCCGCGGACGGACGCCGAGGGCGGGTTCGTCGGCGGCGTGCACATCGTCAGCGACGTCACCGAGCTCAAACGGACGGAGCACGAGCTGCAGGACAGTGTCAGCCACCTCCAGTCGATCGTCGAGCAGGTGATCGCGACGATCGGCGGCATTGTCGAGGCGCGTGACCCCTACACCTCCGGCCACGAACAGCGCGTCAGCCATTTGGCCACGGCGATCGCCACGCGCATGAGTCTCGACGAGAACGTAGTCACGGGCGTGCGTGTCGCCGCGCTCATGCACGACGTCGGCAAGATCACCGTGCCGTCCGAGCTCCTGACCAAACCGGGGCTCCTATCGGTGACCGAGTTCGAGCTCATCAAGACGCATGCGCAGGCGAGCTACGACGTGCTGCGCGGCATCGATTTCCGCTGGCCGGTGGCAGAGGTGGCGCTGCAACACCACGAGCGTCTCGACGGCTCGGGTTACCCGCGGGGGCTCGACGAGAGCCAGATCATCCTCGAGGCGCGCATCCTGGCAGTAGCCGATGTCGTGGAGGCCATG
>PMLH01000544.1 GCA_003159055.1 Myxococcales bacterium | reverse complement strand
CCGTCGCGCGGACTTCGTTCATCAGCAGCAACAACACGGTAGTGAGGGGACTTCTTGCCTCCACAGCGGGTGAGTCTTAGGGTGACGGCCATGTTCTAGATTCCTTGTCAGCTCGTCGTGAGCCAGCGGGTGAGAGTGATTATAACGCAGGCAATTGTCAAGGCGAAGCTGCTTCTTTCGAGTATTTACGATTCTTTCGCTTTCGGATTGCCGAAGGCGGGATGCATTACGAACGCACTGCTTTCGACATAAGAGGCAACATATGGGAGTTTTCTACCTCGATGTACGGACGAATTTGCCTTTTGTTTCTTGCGGCTACCGCACTTGCACCCTCAGCTGCCTGGGCCGAGCCCGGCCGTCCCCAACCAGCTGAGCGGCGCGCCGTCGTCTTCTACATTGCGGAGACCCACGGAACTCTGGAACCGTGCGGCTGCACCAGTGACCCGCTGGGTGATTTTGCACGTGTGACCGCTCTCGTTCGAAAGGCCGCTGGCGGCAAGAAGGCCGCGATGTTGGTCGATGCAGGCGGCCTGCTCTTTCCTGCGGGCGAGATCTCGCCCGCGCGACAAGCGGCTGCGCGGCTGCGCGCGCGCTTCTTGGCAGACCAAATCGTCAAACTGCCCTTCGGCGGCATCGCTTTGGGGCCGAGCGATCTTGCGCTGGGCACCGATGGGGTGAAGCCCAAGCGCCTGGCCGCAAACCTTGCGAGCGCTCCCAGCGCAACCTTCGTGGAGCCGTCGCGCGTCGTCGACGTTGGTCGAATCAAGATGGGCGTCGTGGGGGTTGCTGATGTTGAGACCACGAGCAAGGCTGGCTTGGCAGCCCAGGATCCAGCCGAAGCCGCACGTGCCGAGGTCGCGCGCGTACGGGCAAGCGGCGCAGAAGTTGTGATCCTCTTGGCGCCGCTCGAACGTCCGCTCGCCCGCACGCTCGCGCGCACCGTGGGCGCCGATTTCGTCATCGCAGGGAAGAACGTTGGCGCGGGCATGGCCCGTGCGGAATCCGTGGGACCCGCGTTCCTGCTGGCACCCGCCGAGGAGCTGCAGCGAATCGGCAAGCTGGAGATCGTTCTGCGTGGACCCGGTCCACGCAAAGCCGATGATCGGCTTCTCGACGCAGGCGGCGCGGTCCAGACCCAGGAGCGCCTGGCCGAGCTGGATCGAACGATCGCGCAGCTGGACCACGACATCGCAGGCTGGAAGAAGGATCGCGATTCGGATGCCGCCTTCGTGGCGAGCAAGAGCGACGAGTGCGGCGAGCTTCGCGAAGAGCGCCGAAAGCTCGGCGACGGTAGCTGGCAGCCGCCCGCCAGTGGCTCGTATTTCGTGAACACGTTGGTGCCCATTCGTCGCAACCTGCCGCGCGACCCTGCCCTGTCGTCCGACATGCGGAGACTGGACCGCGCAATCGGTGAGGCCAACCTGCGCTCGGCCGAGCCCCCCGTCCCTGCCGAGCCTGGACGCGCCTTCTACGTGGGGGGCGCTGCGTGCGTGTCGTGCCACAAGCCAGCCGCCCGGTTCTGGAGGAAGACCGTGCACGCGCAGGCCTGGAAAACCTTGGTCGACGTCGGTAAGGAGGCGCACGACGACTGCGTCAGCTGCCACGTCACGGGCTACGGCGAAGTCGGCGGCACGAGCCTCGGGCACACGCACAGCCTGCAGGACATCCAGTGCGAGGTCTGCCACGGCCCAGGCTCGATCCACGTCGGGAAGAAGGGCAAGGAAACGCCCTTCGCTGGCCGCCTGCAAACGCCAGAGTCGGTTTGCGTGCGCTGCCACAACGAGAAGCACTCCGACACGTTTGCGTACCAGGCCTACCTGCGCGACGTGCTCGGTCCCGGCCACGGCGAAGATGCCCGCGACAAGCTGGGCGACGGGCCCACCGGCCGCGTGCTCCGTCGCGCCGCAGAGGTCCGCGCCAAAGCCGCCGCCCGACACGCCAAGAATCCCTGAGACCCGAGGCGCCCGGCGATCCGAGCCTCGGCATGGCGCCCGGCAAGCGGCGCTGGTAGATCTACCGCGATGTTTGACGTTTCCATCGAACGCTTGGTGCAGAGCCACCAGATCGAAGCAAGCCGAGCCGATCGGACCGCGTTTCTATGGGGCGAGATTCGCCGCCTGAAAAAGGAAAAGCAGGCCTTCGTTCCGGCCCACAACTACCAGGTACCCGAGGTGCAAGCCATCGCCGATACCGTGGGCGATTCCTTCGAGCTGGCGGTGCGCGCGCGCAATGTCGACGCCAAGCTGGTCGTGTTTTGCGGCGTCCGTTTCATGGCTGAAGGTTGCTACACACTGGCGCCGCACTTGCCGGTGTACCTGCCGAGCCAGCGTGCGCTGTGCTCGCTCGCGGAAGTCGATGTCGACGAATTGGAAGAGCGCCAGGAGTTCCTGCGAGGCCTCGGCCGCAGGTTTGCGACCATGACCTACGTCAACACCTACGCCGACGTGAAGGCGCTCTCCGACGCGTGCTGTACCAGCTCGAACGCGGTGAAGATCGCCCTACGCCTGGGAGCGCCCGACATCCTGTTCGTGCCCGACCAAAATCTCGCGTATCAGGTCGCGATGAAGACGCGACGGATGTACCTGCCGCCGCCGGATCCGCATGCTTTTCATCCCAAGGAATACCTGGAACGCATCGAGCCGCTCCTGCGCGAGGGCGAGCGGCAGGGCCTGGCCGGAAACGTCTTCGCTTGGGAAGGCGCCTGCCACGTGCACCACAACATGACCGTGGCCGACATCGCAAAGATCCGGCGTGAAGATCCGCTGGCCGTGGTCATCGTGCACGGCGAGGTGAAGCCGGAGCTGCAGAAGGCGGCCGATGAAGTGATGTCGACGTCGCAGATGGCCAAGTACGTCGAGTCCCATCCGGAAAAGACGCGATTGGCGATCCTGACTGAATGCGGCCTGGTGGTTCGCCTTGAGCTGGAACATCCGGAAAAGCAGTTCTACAAGCCGTGCCGTCTGTGCGAGCACATGAAGGCGATCGACCTCGAGAACGTGTACCTTGCCCTTCGCGACGAGCCGCCCGAGTGCCGGGTCACAGTTCCCGAGGCTGTGCGGGCTGGCGCTGCGCGCGCGATGGAGCGCATGATCGAGCTGGCCTCGTAACCGCCCATCTACGGAAAATAGAATACTTCCTGCGGCCCGAAGCTCGACAGCAAGCCGCCGACGTAGCTTTTCACGTAGTCGCGCCGCAAGACCACGGCGCGTATCTCTGGCTTGGTCAGAATTTCGTAGTCGCCCTCGGAGGCCTGGGACAAGGTGCGCGCGAGGCTATCTTCCGAGATTCGATCAAGCGCCTGAAAGAGGCGCTGTGAGAGCCGCTGCGCGCGGTGAAGCGCCGCGCGCGTTTTCTCGTTTCCCTCCGGTTCGATGAAGAACGACATCGTGTTGTCCATGATGTAAAGGCGCGAGCCGTCTTGATTGGTAAGCAGGTTGCCGCCGCTGTAGCGGTCCGGGTTCGAGATGATGAAATCGAACACCAGCAGATCGGACAGCTGTGCCGCCAGGCTGTGTTTCGCGTCAGGAATCGGCTGCCCGTGGGTGAGCCACTGCGTGCTTTGTGCGATGCCCTCCGGCGTGTCGAGGCCAGCGTCCTTGATGACCGGAATCCAGAACATCATCACGCCCGCGGTGTTGCCCCGCGGATCGAAAATTGTTTCCGATCGAATGCGCGGCAGCATCGGGACGGTCTCGGGATGAAGGTGGGAAAACACCTCGGCCCGGGTCACCAGCCGCGGCGTGGCCGGCGCGACCGCGTTCAGGCCGAGCAGACGATTGATCCGATACGCCGCCACTTCCTTGCGCGGAATGGTCTGCAGGTTCGTCTGCGCCGGCTTGAAGGCCGCGCGTGATCCGTCCGCAAAATCAACCCGAAACGACAACGACGAGCCACCCTTGTTGAATTTCATCCGCGTGATGGGCTGGCTGCGCATGCGCGCGACGAGCGTGTCGTCATCGAGGCCCATGAAGCTGCCGGCCGACTCTTGGTTCACGGCCGGGCTTGGCACCAGCAACTGGCGGCGGTCAGCGAACCAATCCGACCCCGGGCGCGCCTGCGCGAGCCTTTCGGTCAGGCTGGCCGATTCGTGGGCTTTGCCGAAAGGCAGGTGCAACACAGCGCGGGTGAGCAGGGCAGCTCCCACCACGGCCGAGGCCAGCACCAGGCACTCAGCAAAAAGGTAGCGCCGCAACCGCATGACAAAATTCTATGCCTCGCAGCCGCGGCCACAAGTTACGCCAATCATTCGCTCGCCGCAGC
>PMLH01000138.1 GCA_003159055.1 Myxococcales bacterium | reverse complement strand
CAGCAACCTGTTCTCGCTGGCGTCCGGCGGCGCGATCTACGTTCGCGATCCTGGGAAGAAAGTCGTCGAGCAACAATTGAACGGTGGCGTGTTCGCGCCGTTCACCAATGCGGATTGGCGCTTGATTCGTGCCTATCTGGAAGAAAATGAGCGCTTGTTCGGCGTGAAGGTGCAGGACCTTTTGACGGTGAACGGCAAGCTGTGCGAGCCGGAGCAGGTCTATCGCAAGGTCAGCGCCCAAGCCCTCGCGGTACTTGCCGCCGCCACGGAGAAGAAGAAATGAATACTGTGATGGCGGCGGTCCGCGTGGGCGACGGCGGGCTTTGCCCGACGGAGCCCGTCGCGGGAGTTCGAAAGAACCCTCCCAGGGTTCTTTCAAAGGAGTCGAAGAAATGAACTTGGCAGCAGCCGAGATATCGGGCGACTTCACGTCGCTGGTGGAAAGCGAAAGCCACGCCAATCTGGCGGCGTGCCTGCAATGCAAGAAGTGCACGTCAGGCTGCCCGGTGGCTGCTGTCGCTGACATCAAGCCACACGAGATGGTGCGCATGGTGCAGTTCGGTCAGAAGGACGAGGTACTGGCGAGCAAGATGCTCTGGCAGTGCACCTCGTGCCAGACCTGCGCCACCCGCTGCCCGCAGAAGGTCAGCGTGGCCGCGCTCAACGACGGTCTTCGTCGCATGAGCCTGCGCGCGAAGTCGCCGACCAAGAGCGCGGTGTCCACCTTCAACCGCATCTTCTTGAACGCTGTCCGCAAGCGCGGCCGCATGAACGAAGCCGGCCTCATGGCCTCGTTCAAGCTGCGCACCGGTCGCTTGTTCGAAGACATGGGCAAGCTGCCCATGATGCTGCTCAAAGGCAAGATGCCGCTCTGGCAGCCGGCCGCCAAGGGGCGCGGTGAGCGCGAGGAACTGTTCAAGCGTGCGGCCCAAGTGAAAGGCGAGAAGTAATGAGTTACGCATTCTTTCCTGGCTGCAGTATGGAGGGCACGGCGCACGACTATCAGAAGTCGACGGTTGCCGTGAGCAAGGCGCTTGGCCTCGAGCTTCCCGAAATTCCCGGCTGGATCTGCTGTGGCTCCACCTCGGCGCACCAGTCGGACCAGCTCTTGTCCATCGCGCTACCGGCGAAAAGCCTGGCAGCGGCCGAGGGCAAGCCGGTCGCGGTGGGCTGCGCGGCTTGCTACGGCCGGCTGAAGGCGGCAAATTACGAAATCGCCAACAACCCGGAGATGCGCAAGACCGTGGCGGGCGTGGTGGGCAGGGACTACGACGGCAAGACCGAGATCTTGCACCTGCTCGAGATTCTAAGCCGCCACATTGGCATGCGGAAGATCGCCGAGACAGTGAAGAAGCCACTCAAGGGACTGAAGGTGGTGACCTACTACGGTTGCCTGCTGTCCCGCCCGCCGGAGGTCACGCAATTCGACGATCCGGAAAATCCCACCCTGATGGATCAGGTGATGGAAGCGGCGGGTGCGACCGTCGTGGAATGGCCGCACAAGACCGAGTGCTGCGGCGCCGGCTACTCGATCACCGACGTCGGTATCGTGAAGAAGCTGACCCGAGAGATCCTCGCCATGGCCAAGGCCGCGGGTGCGGACTGCATCGTCACCGCGTGTCCGATGTGCCAGATGAATTTGGATTTACGCCAGAAAGATACGGAAAAGGCGTCCGGCGAACAATTCAATTTGCCAGTGTTCTATTTCACGCAGCTGCTCGGCCTTGCCTTCGGGATCTCCCGCAAGGAATTGGGTCTTCGCAGCTTGGTGGTCAGCCCGAACAAGCTTTTGGCGGACCACGGAATTGGGGCTTAGGGCAACACCATGAGTGAACAAGGGAAACCAGTGATCGGAAGTTCCGCGAAGGCGCCCGAGGCCGTTGGCGCGGTCATGGTGGCTGGAGCTGGCATCACCGGCATCCAGGCAGCACTCGATTTGGCCGAGTCCGGCTTCAAGGTCTACCTGGTCGAACAGTCGGCAGCCATCGGCGGCCGCATGGCCCAATTGGATAAGACCTTCCCCACCGGCGACTGTGCCATGTGCATCCTGTCGCCCAAGTTGGTCGAGTGCGCGCGCAACAAGAACATCGACATCATCACGCTGTCCGACATCGAAGGCATCAGCGGCGAGGTCGGTAATTTCGAAGTGAAGCTGCGCCAGCGCCCGCGCTACATCGACATGAGCAAGTGCAATGCCTGCGGCGATTGCGCGATTGCCTGTCCGGTGTCACTGCCCAACGAATTTGATCGCAAGCTCGGCACGCGCAAGGCGGTGTTCCGTCCCTACGCGCAGGCCATCCCGAACGTGTACGGCATCTCCAAGTCGGAGGGCATGGCCCCGTGCAAGGCTGCCTGCCCGGCCGGCGTGAACGCCCAGGGCTACGTCGCCTTGGTCGCGGCCGGCAAGTTTGAAGAAGCCTACGAATTGGTCAAAGAGCGGTGTCCCTTGCCCGCGGTGTGTGGCCGCATCTGCCAGCACCCGTGCGAGACCCAGTGCAACCGCAAAGAGCTGGACGAGCCGGTGGCGGTGCGCGACCTCAAGCGCTTCGCAGCTGACTATGTATACGGAAAGCGGGATAAGAAGGCGCGCGCACCTTTCCAGCCGGTGAAGATCCAGAAAGAAAAGGTCGCCATCATCGGTGGCGGTCCGGCCGGTCTCACCGCCGCTCAGGATCTGACCAAGCAGGGCTACGGCGTGACGCTTTTCGAAGCTCGCCCGTTCCTGGGCGGCATGCTCCGCCTGGGCGTGCCCGCGTACCGCTTGCCCCGCGACGTGCTCGATTACGAAATCGAGCAGATCCTCAACGAGCGCGTCGAGGTGAAGTTGAATCAGAAGCTGGGCAAAGACTTCACCATCGATAGCTTGAAAAAGGCTGGCTTCTCGGCCGTCTTCCTCGCCACTGGCGCGCACAAGAGCCAGAAAATGGGCTTGCCCGGCGACGACGCAACCGGCGTGATGTACGGCCTCGACTTCCTCGGCCCCGTGAACCTGGGCGAGAAGGTCGCCATGGGCAACAAGGCGGTCATCGTCGGCGGCGGTAACGTCGCGATGGACGCCGCCCGGGCCGCCCTGCGCATGGGCGCCAAGGAAGTCACCGTGGTCTACCGCCGCGGTCGCGCTGAGATGCCGGCGCTGCCCGAGGAAATCGAGCAGGCCGAAGAAGAGGGCGTGAAGCTCGAGCTCCTGACCAATCCCATCAAGGTGATTGCCAGCAACGGCCGCGTGACCGGCCTCGAATGCCTGCGCATGAAACTGGGCGAGCCCGATGCGTCCGGCCGTCGTCGTCCGGTCGCCGTGGAAGGCTCCAACTTCACGGTCGCTGCCGACAACGTCATCATCGCCATCGGCCAGACCGCCGACATCGAAGGCGTGCCTCTCGAGAACGGCAAGATCCCCGCGAATGCGTCGCTGGCGACCAGCGTTACCGGCGTGTTTGCCGGCGGCGACGTGGTGCTGGGTCCGGCCTCGCTGGTGGAAGCCATGGCCCACGGTCACCACGCAGCCGAAGCGATCCACGCCTTCCTGCGCGGCCAGCCCATGCCGGTGCTGGACACCAAGAAGAAGGCCACGGCGCCGAATCCGAATCCTGCGGCCGAAATCGCGGCCAAGCAGTCGATGAACAAGATCATCGTCGAGGATCGCACCCGTGACTTCCGCGAGATCGAGACCGGCTACACCGCGGAGCAAGCGGTCGCCGAAGCCAAGCGCTGCCTCGCCTGCGGTCTGTGCAGCGAGTGCGGTCTGTGCGTGAAGGCGTGCGGACCCGGCGCCATCGTGCACGACATGCAGCCCAAGTCAGAGACCATCCGCGTGGGCTCGGTGATCCTCACGCCCGGCTACGAAGAATTCCAGGCCAGCCTGCGCGGCGAATTCGGCCACGGCCGCTACGCCAACGTGCTTTCCAGCGTGCAGTTCGAACGCATGCTGAGCGCCTCGGGCCCCACCGAGGGCCACGTGCAGCGCCCGTCGGACGGCAAGGCAGTCAAGAAGATCGCCTTCATCCAGTGCGTGGGCTCGCGCGACAGCGCCCGTGGCAACGGGTACTGCTCGTCGATCTGCTGCATGTCCGCGACCAA
>PMLH01000552.1 GCA_003159055.1 Myxococcales bacterium | reverse complement strand
GGTCAGGCTGGCATAGGCGATGCCCGCGGCGAGCGCGGCAGCGAGCGTCGGGCGAAGGGTGGCGGCCATGGCTTTGGCCATCGTGTTTTGCGGCGGATCCGTCGGGGCGTTCGCGCGCTCTTCGCGGTAGCGAGCCAACAGAATGATGCCGAAGTTGATGCCATTGCCGATGATGATCGAGCCGAGAAACGCGGTGTTGGTGTTGAGGTACCCGATGGTGAGCGCGGTGATGCCGAATGCCACGGCCACCCCGAGCAGGGTTGGGAAGAAGACATAGCCGAGGGCGAAGGCGCTGCGGAAATACAGCACGATCACCAGCAGCACCAGGACCGTGCACACCATGGAAACCCATTCGACGTCGGACTTGAGCGCGTCGTGCTCTTCGATGGCCGTGGCGACGTCGCCGGTGATGCTCGCTTTCACTTGGCCGAAGGCGGCCGGTCGCGTGCTGTCGATGATTCGTTGCACGTCATCGCGAATGCGGAACCCCGACGAATCGCCGGTACCCGACGACGCGGTCCACGTGATGATGGCCAGCAGGCTGCGGTCTTGGTTTTCGTAGTAGCCAGAAGGAAAGGCGTCTTTCGGCTTCTGCGCCTCCAGCTTTTCCTTCAGCGCGTGCAGATCCTTGGCCGGGTCGTCGTCCTCCTCGCCCTTGTCGGGATCCGCGAAAGGAACGAACATTGGATTCTTCTTGGACGTGATCAGCTTCTTCACGTCGTCGTCGATTCGTTGCAGGTCGATCAAGTTGGCGTAGAGCGCCTTGTTGTGCTCGAAGAACGGCTTGCTGGCATCTGCGCGGTAGTCGATGGCGCGAAGGCTGGAACCCAGCAAGGGCTGTAGATTCTTGACCAGGGCTTCGGCGAAGCGCTCGTTGGCCGCGGCATCGGGCCCCTCGACGGCAACCACCAGCGTCGACGGGGCGCCGATCTTGTCGCCGAGCTGTTTGAGCTGCGTGACTTCCGGATCGTCCTGCGGCAAAAGCTCGGTGAAATCCGAACGCAGCTGCAGTCGCGACGACGCCGCTACCCCGAGCCCGAACAGGACCAGCGCAACGATACAAATCGCCAAGTCGTGGCGGGCCAGAAAGCCGACATAGCGGGCGACGCGCCTCGGCGGCAGCTTGCAAGCGGACAGCTCGGGCTCTGGCACCGTGGCGGCGGCGCAAGCGGACATCAGTTACGCCCTTCGCGACGGAGCAGGAGGCGAATGCCGGCGGCCTCACCAACTGGGTGGTAGTCGCGCTGCAGAAGTGCCTGCAAGCGTGGAAAATTCGACGGTGGAAACTTACCATAGGCTGCCACATTGCCCGGCGAGGTCTCGACGAACAATGGTGGCCTTCTTGCGGCCATATCCGCCTCGAACATGTCCCAACTCTCGGGAACGATGTTGGGCGAGGCATCCACGGCTGGGTCCGATTGGGAAGGCGTGGCTGGTGAAAGTCCGGTCATGTAGTTGGAGAAGACAAAACGCGTGCCAAGCGGGCGCTGGGCCATGAAATACAGGACCGGCACGTTGCCCCACACCACCAGGCTGTCGCCCGGACGGGAATGTGCCTCGATAAGGTCGACCATGCGTTGGTAGTCGGGCGCCATCTCACCTGCGGCCGCAAGCACGGGGCCCTGAAGCGTGGCTACCAGAAGGAACGCGGCCGCCGGCACGCCAAGCGCGGCCGAGACGAGACGGCGTCGGGTCTGCCACAGGCGAGCGGCGGCTGGGGCGGCAAGCACCGCCAGCGGTGCCGTGACCTGGTGAAAGTAATGGCCGAAAAAGCGCCCGCCGGTGGTGATGGCGAAGGCGCTGACGGCCAGCCAGATGGCCGCGAAACGAACAAAGTCGAGGCTGCCCTCTTGTGGTTTCGTCGTCAGCGACTTCAGCGCGGACTTGGCGCCGAGGATCCACAGAAATGCCGCCGGGAAGGCCACGAAGGAAATTCGAACCGCCGCTCGTTTGAGCGTGTCTTGGGGACGGAAACCGGTCTTGATATAGGCGAAGTTGAAGCGAAACCAGAACCAGGCGGCGTCGAGACACCCTGCGTGGCGCATGAGCGCGAACACGGCGCCGAGCACGACGGCCATGCCGGCAGCGATGGCGACACTGGCCAGCAGCAGGCGTGGCACCCGCCGCCAGTGCGCGACGAGCAAAGCGGAGCCGTAGAGGGGCAATTGCACGCCGGCCTGGTACTTGAAAAGCATGGCGATGCCAACCAGCAGACCGGCCGTAAACAGGGGCCGCAAACACAAGGCCCTGAATCCTTCCAGGAAGAACAGCACCGACGCTGTCAGCGGCAGCATCATGAACAATTCGCAGTTGGCCGCCTGGGCGTCGAAAGGCAGCAGCGTGGTGGTGAAAACGGCATAGAGCAGAGCTGCCCAAAAGGGCGCGCGGGAATCGGGCGGAAGCCCGCCAAATCGGCGAACGATGCGCGAAAGAATCAGCGCGGTCGCGAACACCACCCCGATGGTCAAGAGATGCAAGAGCAGCATCCCGCCACGGGGGCCACCCACGGCTTGGGTGAAGCCGTAAACGACGTAGATCAGCGGCGGTTTGTGGTCGATCACGTCGCGGTAGAGGGTTTGCCCAGACAGCATTTCTCGGGCGACGACGGCGTAGATAGCCTCGTCATCCGAGAGGCACGACCTTGCCAGCGAAACGACGCGCAGGCCGACACAAACCGCGGCAAGGGCCCAGGTTTCGAAGCGCGACAGCGACGCCGATTTCATGGTCACGCGCTCATGCAACTCGCATATTGCGAACCGCCCAGGATTTCGCGGTAGACGTCGAGGACTCGATCGGCCACCAGCGGCCAATCGAACTGTGCTGCTGTCTTCTGACCCGCTTCAGAGCAGCGTCGTCGCAGGCATGCGTCGTCGAGCAACTGGCGCGTGCGCTCGGCCAAGCGTGCGCAGGTCGGGTCCAAATCCACGTCGACCATGAACCCCTGCACGCCGTCTTTCATGACGTTGCGAAAACCGGGCGTGTCGGCCGCGACGACCGCGCACCCCGCCGCCATGGCCTCGACCACGATGATGCCGAAGGTTCCCCCGAGGGCGGGGCACAGCAACACGTCGCCAGAAGCGTAGTAGGACGGTCGTTCACCGCTTTCGACGAAGCCGACGAAATGGGCATCCGCGCGCAGATCCGACGGCACCATCGATTCGTACATGGGGCGCAGGGGGCCGTCACCGACGAGAATCAAGCGCGCATCGGTGCCAGCGCGGCGCACCCCGACCCAAGCGCCTATCACCCGATCGACCCCATTGCGCGGATCGAAGCGCCCGACGTGTAGAACATTCAGTCGACCGTCGTCAAATTCTGGACGCTTTCTACCAGAAGCGAACATCGACACATCGACCCCATTGGGGATCACGCGCCAGGGCGCCTTGAAATAGCGGCGCAG
>PMLH01000241.1 GCA_003159055.1 Myxococcales bacterium | reverse complement strand
CGACCAACGAGAGGTGCGGCAGCTTCAGGTAGACAGCTTTGAGATAGGTCACTGCCTGGAAAGGCGACAGCAACGTGCTGGAAACGCCGGGGCGGGTTTCATTGGCACAATCGAAGGACCGGTCGCAGTAATTGCACTGCAGATTGCATCGTGCAGCGACTGGTAGGTGCACGCGAGCCGCTTGCTTGTAGACGTCCGGATTGAAACAAGGGTGGTTGGTAACATCCAGCTTCGGGGCGAAGACTTGAAGTCCATGGGCGCGTCTTGCTGTTTCGAACATGATGCTTGAGCGATGCAAGAGCCGGGCCCAATCAAAGGACCGTCTTTACGCGATAGACGCCGCCAATCACCAAGAACTCATCTTCCCCTTTGAGAATGCTCTGCGGAAACAGCTGACTGTAGAAGAACACCTTCACCAGCGGAACGCGCATACCCCATACTGTCGAACCGAATTCGAAAGCGCGCTCGGCGTCTGGCGTGAACGAGCTCAAGTTGTTGAGGCGCACAATGCGCTCGCGGGGCGACACCACCTCCAGCGTTTGGTAGTCATCCGGGTCGTGGGTTCCGCGAAAGAGCTCTAGCCAGGTTTGGCCCGAAAAGGCCCTCCGCAGCTCGTACTGGCAGTAGGTGTAGACCAGGTCCAACTGCGAGTTGATGGCGTTGCTTCCCGCCATCCCCTTCATGCGATCGATGGCGAAGGCAAGCTGGCCCTCATCGGTTTCGGACGGCACCTTCCCGCGATGAAACGTCGGCCGCAAACCGATGCGGCTTTCCACCCATGCCTTCAGGACCGCGCCCTCGATGGAATTGGAATCCACACCCCAACCCCGGAGATAGCGAACGTAGGTATTGCGCAAACTGCGCTTCGCGTTCTTGGTATGGTCGTCCTGCTGCTCGTGCAGGTGAAACTTCGACGCCAGGTAGGCATTGAACGCATCGGTTCGCTCGTGCGAGTCGGAAAACGTATCGAGGTAGCGGAACAGATCGGCGGCGCTGTGGGCCACGGTCTGAAGCTCGAAGCGCTGCGGCTGTTCATTGAAGGCGAGGCTGCCGATGTACCACGCCGGCAGGTCGCACAGATTCCAGGTCAGGGTCCAGCCCTTATCCAACGGCACCTCCTTCGCCCTTGCTCGGTGGAAACACGGTGATCGGCTGCCCTTTGGCCAGGGGCGAGCGGTCTACGAGCTGGTCGGCTAGCATCGTCAAGTCCGCCCGCACCCCCGGATCGAGCTTGCGCAGCCACTCGCGCGGAATCGCCTCCAGACCATAGTACGCACCGGCGATGGCACCCGCGATGGCCCCGGTCGTGTCAGCGTCCCCGCCTTGGTTCACGGTGGCCACCACGCACTCCTCGAACGAACACGTGCTGAACAGAAAGTGCAGCACCGTCTGCATGGTATCGACGACGTAAGCGGACGACAGCCCATGATACGGCGAATAGCGAAAGGTCGGGAACTTCGCAACGGTGTCGTCCGCTTGGCGGCGCAGCCGGTCCATCGCATGTCCGATCAATGCCAGTTGAATCAAGCGTCCGACCAAAAGAGAGGCGGCGTCGGACAGCGCATGGTGGTGCGTGATGTGTGCCTGGCCGACGGTGATGTCCTCCAGCAGCCGAGCGTCAGCAAGGGCCGCCACCGCTACCGGCGCCATGCGCATGGCAGCGCCGTTCCCAGCATCGCCGTCATTGGGCAGGCCATGAACCGTGCCGTGATTGATGAACCTTGCGATTCCACGGCGACAGGTGTTGCCGACGTCGGGGGGCTTTGACTGGTACCACGTGACAAAGTGACGAGCGATGTCCTCGGGTGAATAGCCCACGCCAGCGAGCGACCGCGCTATACACATCGACATTTGGGTGTCGTCCGTGACCTGCCCGGGGCGGAGTCGCNNGCCCGCGGTCATGAACTCGACCGTTGCGCCCAACGCATCGCCGACTGCAAGTCCCAGAAAACTCGCCTGCGCGCGCATGCGCACGTCCGGCAAGTGCGCGAGGTAGCCAGACACAGTGGCCATGGGGATGTGGCTACAAGTACGAGAATCCTACCGGCGAAGCAGCCTGCTTGGCTTCCAGCAGGGTGTTCACGACAGAGTCGAAGAGCTGCAGCGTCCCGCGATACCCGACCTGCAAGAGGCGGCCGGCGCCCATCCGGTCGTGAATGGGAAATCCCGCACGCAACAAAGGCACGCCGAGTGCCCGTGCCATTCGGTAGCCCTTGCTGCTGCCAATCAGCAGGTCCGGCTTCAAGTCACGGCAAGCCGCCTCGATCGCACCGTAGTGCGTGTCTTCGAGAATGACCCGTTCGTCGTCGGGCGGCAGATCTGCGACGGCGGGCAAGAGAGCTCGATTGCGGGCGCCAGTGGCGCAGAGGACGGGACGGGCGCCGATCTCGGCGAGGAATCTCGCAACGCCCGCAACCATTTCCGGATCTCCGTACACCGCTACACGTTGGCCAAAGACGTATTTGTGTCCGTCGGCGTATGCGTCGAGGAGTCGGCCACGTTCTTGCTGCAGCCAAGCCGGCGACTCGTTGTCTGACAGCTCGGTAAGGCAGTCGCACATGTGGTCCATCGCGCGCACGCCGATCGGCAGGCCAAGATGGGTGGCCGAGCAACCACGCTCAGCGAGAATCTGGCTCGCACGAATCGCCTTACCGGTCATTGCAAAGTCCAGTGTGCCAAGCGACCTCGGCATCTCGGCCACGTCCTCGATGGCCGTGCCCCCCTCTGGCAAAGGACGGTAGTGGTCCAGGATCACCCCGTCGAGGGTGTCCGAGTAGTCCGGCAAAATCGTCGCGCCAAGCCCAAAGCCCTGCACGATCTCCCGCAGGTGGCGCAAGTCGGCGGGCGAGACAATGGGTGGCAGAAGATTCACACTTCTTCTCTTCGGCCCAGCTGCGGTTGCCAGCTTGCCCACCAACGCCGCCACCATCGCGTGAAAACCCTCCACGTGCCCATCCTTGAAGCTCGGCGTAGACGCCCAGACGACCGGTTTGTGGTTGGGGTTCTTTTCGCCATAGCTCGCGAGCAATCGCTCCACGTCCTCGCCGATGGTTTCGGCCACGCACGTGGTGGCCACGGTGATCAAGCTCGGCTTATACTGACGGTCGATGTTTTGCAGCGCCCGATGCAGGTTGGCCTCGCCTCCGAACACAGTTTGCGATTCGCCAAAGCTCGACGACGCCACGTCCATTGGCTCACGGAAATGGCTGATCAGGTAGCGGCGAATGTAGGTTGCGCAACCTTGCCCGCCGTGAAGCAGCGGGACCGTGCCACGCACGCCTGCGCTGGCCAGGGCCGCACCCAGAGGTGCGCACAACGTGCATGGATTGACCGTGGTTTGCGGGTCTGTGGAAGTCGCAGCTGAAGCCGCGCAGCTCATGGTTTCTCCGTTCCCGTGGCAAGTTGCGGTTCGCTATGCCGCTGCATTCGCCGAGGCATGAGCGCCCAGATTGGGGACGTCGCTGTGGCATGAATTTCCCGCGCAAAGGCCACTGCGCCCTCGAAACCAGCCAGCGGAATCTTGCGCTCGTGGTTGTGGTCACAAAATCCGAGGCCCAGCTTGTATGCAATCGGCCGCTCCTTCACGCCGCCAATGAAGACGTCGATGTCCTGCTGGACGAGGAAGTTGGCCAGCTCGAGCGAATTGGTGTCGTCCACGATGACAGTGTCTTCGTCGCAGACCTTCTGCAGCTCATCGTATTCCTCCTGATTTCCGGTCTGCGTGCCGGCCAACGCCACCGTCACCCCCAACTGGCGCAGGGCGCGGACCAGCGAAAACGCCTTGAACGCCCCACCGACGTAGAGCCCTGCCCGCTTGCCTTGAAGGTCTCGCTTGTATTGCTTGAGCTGCGGCAGGACCCTTGCGACCTCCTCCCGCACCAAGGCCTGGGTGCGTTGCTTGATCTCAGCGCTGCCAAGCCTTTCGGCAACTTCGTAAAGCGCGTGCGCCGTATCTTCGATCCCGAAGAAGGAGACTCGGATGAACGGGATGCCGTACTTTTCCTGCATCGCCTTCGCCAGCGGGGTCATCGATCCCGCGCATTGCACCACGTTCAGTCGGGCGCCGTGAGCGCGGCGGATCTCGTCGACCCGACCGTCGCCGGTCAGTACCGACACAACCTCAACGCCCATCCGTGCGAAGTAGTCCTTGATGATCCAGCTTTCGCCCGCGACATTGAAATCGCCGAGCAGGTTGATCGACAGAGGACCGACGCCGCTCGCCTCGACCGTTCCAATCAATTCCAGCAACGCGCGCGTGGCGGCACTGTACCCGTCGCGCTTGGTGCCGCGAAAGCCCTCTGCCATCACGGGAATGACGGGAATGCCCACATCCGTCTCCACCCGCTTGCAGACGGCGGCCACATCGTCGCCGATCACCCCAACCACGCAGGTGGCGTAGACGAAGGCCGCGCGTGGCGAGTAGCGCGCAATCAGCGTGCGCAAGGATCGCTCCAACTGCTTTTCGCCGCCGAGGACGATGTCTCGTTCGCGCAGATCGGTTGAACAGCTGATGCGGTGAAGCTCCGGGCCGGAAGACAAGGCGCCGCGGATGTCCCAGGTGTAGGCCGCGCAGCCCACGGGACCGTGGACCAGATGCAGAGCATCGGCGATCGGATACAACACCACGCGCGAGCCACAGAACGTACATGCGCGTTGGCTGACCGAGCCGGCCGCGCTTGCTTTGTTGCAGGTCACTGCCAGAGCGCCCTGCTTGCCTGTGCGGATGACTTGCCCTTCTCGGTCTTCCAGCACCTTGAACGTCATGGCCTTCCTTTCAGGTCCTGTCCACCCTGCCAATCGTGCGCCGCAGTCTCTCCACGGCCACCACATCGCGCGGGCGCGGTCGGACAAATGGCTCAATCTCGCTTCCACCCCGTGCGTAGAGCTCGTGGGTTCGTCGCAGGGCCGCCGCATACAGGGGCAAGCGCTCCGCTTCGAGCAGCGGTGGATAGCGGCGCTCAAGCGCATCCATCTCTTGTCCGAAGCGCTTGAGGATATGTACCCGATGCACGGCAAGAACCCTGGCATCGAAGGGCACATCCAGCAACGCGAAGAGATCTTCCGCGCACTCGATATCTGCGATGGCTTCCGTGAGATTCATTCGACTCACGCTAGCAGCGGTTCGAAGCTGAATGCCTTCTTGTTGCAGGTGCGACCACAGGCTTCGCAGCCGATGCAGCTGTCGGGATTCTTGACCGAAGCGAACATCTTGGCAGATTCCTCCTCGTCCACTTCCTTGGGGGCCAACACACCATGGGCGCAGATCTTCATGCAGCGCCCGCAGCCGATACACTTGTTATCATCCACGGCTTTGACGAACTTCGGCGTCCATTCTTGGCGGCCACGGGTGAGTCCTGTTACGTACGACATGCTTGCTTCCTTTCTATTGTGATGGGAACCCTGGGAGTGTTCCCAAACCCTCCCGCGATGCTTCGCTGCCGGCAAAGCCGGCAGGCTCCGCACGCGGCTAATCATCCTCGTCGATTGGTTCGATGTGTCTGCGGCGGGGAGCTGCGCCCAGCGTCTTTGCCAGCCACGGCGGCAGATCGCCGCGCAGCACGTACTGAAGCCTCCCAACCATTTCGGAAATCGGGAGCTCGACCTGCGTCTTCATGGGATG
>PMLH01000127.1 GCA_003159055.1 Myxococcales bacterium | reverse complement strand
CCGTCGTACCGGCCGCCGCCGCCGACGGCGTTCTGAGCTCCTTCCAGAGCCGCCGACTGAAACTCGAACGTTGTGCGCGTGTAGTAGTCGAGCCCGCGCACGAGCCTGAAGTCGAGCTCAGGCTGCAGCCCGGCCCGCGTGAGCAGGCTCAGAACCTTGTCGAAGTGCTCGCGGCAGTCTGGGCAAAGGTGATCGACGATGCGCGGAGCCTTGTCGAGCAAAAACTGGCATGACTCCACCTTGCAGTCGAAGGTGCGCAACGGATTAAGCTGCAGACGCTCGCCGCACTCGGCGCACAGCTCGTCCTTGTGCGCACTCAGGTACTCGCGCAAACGCGCCACGTAGGCCGGCCGGCAGTCCTTGTCGCCCATACTGTTGACGAGCAGACGCAGGCCTCCAACGCCGACCTCGTCCAGAAGCTGCGCAAGCAGGCTGACGATCTCGGCGTCGACCAGCGCCTCGGACGAACCGATCGCCTCGGCGCCCAGCTGGTAGTGCTGCCGGTAGCGGCCGGCCTGGGGACGCTCATAGCGGAACATGGGCGCGTAGTACCACAGCTTCACCGGCTGCGGCCACTTGTGCATGCCGTGCTCGACGTANNCATCTCCTTGCGCACGATGTCGGTCGCGGCGCCAACGCCACGCTCAAAGAGCGCCGTATCTTCGAAGTCGGGCGTGACGATGTGCCGGTAGCCGTAGGCGGCAAAGACGGCCGCCGCCGTAGCGACGATATCGTCGCGAACGGCGGCCTGTTCAGGCAGCAGGTCGTACGTGCCCTTCGGCGCCTGCGGCGTGCTCACCAGTGGTGTCCCGGATCGTAGCGTAGCGGCTCCATGAACGGGTTGAGAGCGAGCTCGCGGCCCAGTGAGGTGTCAGGGCCATGGCCGCAGTGCACGACCGTGTCGGGCTCAAAGCGACGCAAGAGAACCGAGACGCTGTTCAACAGCATATCGATCGAGCCGCCCTTCAAGTCGGTACGGCCGACGCTGCCGTTGAAGATCAGATCGCCACAGAACAGATGCCCGTCCATGGCAAACGTATAGGAACCCAGCGAGTGACCCGGCGTGGGAATGGCCGTGACCGGCACAAAAAGGTCGATCTGCTGCTCTCCGCTCAAGGTGATTACGCCTTCGTGATTGACTGGGTCGACCTCGAACCCTATCAGCGGCCCCAGGCCCGGCTCTCTCATTTGCGCGACGTCTTCGGCGCCGACGTAAACCGGCACGGAGTACTTGGCGGCCAGCGGGTTCACGGCGCCAAAGTGGTCGAAGTGGCCGTGGGTGACAAGAATGGCCTGCGGTGCGAAGCCGAGTTCGTCGAAGGCTGAGATGATCGTGTCGGCCTCGTCGCCCGGATCTATGACCAGGGCCTGGTCGCCACGCACGACGATGAAACAGTTGGCCCCCAGGGGGCCAAGGGGAAGCGCGAAAACTTCAAGTTCAAGTGGTTCAGCCATGGTTCCTCACGAGCCGGGTCATTGACCCACGAACGGTATCAAAAGCGTGCTCCCCGCGTCGAGCTTGGCGCGACTCACTGGTTCGAGAGACGCGCGACTCACCAGTTCGAGCTTCGCGACCCACTAGCTGGCGACGACACGGTAGGCGTCGTAGACCGTGCCGATGGCACGCAGATTGGCGATGATGTTCTCGAGCTGGCGTACGTCGCCGACCTCGATCGTGAAGCGGTCGCGCACGACACCGTCGGGCAGCGTCTGCACCACGGCGGTGATGATGTTGACTCCCGAATCGCTGAGGGTGCGCGCCACGTCCTCGAGCAGATGACTGCGATCGAGCGCCTCGATCTGAATCTCCACGCGGAATGCCATTGCTCCGAGACCCTGCCACGAGACGGTGGTGAAGCGTTCGGGATTGCGCGCCAGGGCGCGGGCGTTCTTGCAGCCGCGCCGATGTATCGTCACACCCTTGCCTAGCGAAATGTAGCCTACGATATCGTCGCCGGGAATCGGCTTGCAGCATTTGGCCATGCGCACGACGATGTCGCTCATGCCCTCGACGGATATGCCGAACTCGCCCGAGGCGGCGGCTGTCTGCGACAGCTCGGGCGCCTCCGTGGGCAGCATGGCGACCTCTGGCACTGCCTCCTTCAAGGCGCCGGCGCGCTGCATGATCTTGTTGACTACCGTGCGCGCCGCCAGGCGGCCCGAGCCGAGGGCGGCATACAGATCCTCGGTCTTCTGGAAGCCGACTTCCTTCACGATCTTTTGAAAGACCTTGGCGCTGAGGATCTTCTGCGCCGGCAATCCCTCGCGACGCAGCATCTCTTGCAAAAGATCACGGCCCGAGTGCTCGCTGTCTTCGCGCTTCTCGCGACGGAAGAACTGACGCACCTTATGCTTGGCTCGCGGCGTGACCACGACTCCCAGCCAGTCGCGCGACGGACCAGGGCTCGACTTGCTGGTGATGATCTCGACGATCTCGCCCGAGCGCAGCTTGTGATGCAATGGCACGATACGGCCGTTGACCTTGCTGCCCACGGTGTGATTGCCGACGTCGGTGTGCACAGCGTAGGCGAAGTCGATCGGCGTGCTGCCGGCAGGCAGGCTCTTGACGTCGCCTTTGGGAGTGAAGACGAAGACATCGTCCTCGAACAGGTCGATGCGCAGGGTGTCCATGAACTCGCGCGGGTCGCCTGTCTCTGACTGCCACTCCATCATCTGGCGCAGCCAGCCGAGCTTGTCGGTGGGCTTACTGCCTTTTTCTTTGTACATCCAGTGCGCGGCGACCCCGAACTCGGCGGTCTGGTGCATG
>PMLH01000019.1 GCA_003159055.1 Myxococcales bacterium | reverse complement strand
GTTTGCGCGCCTGGGCGACCTCGGTGACAAGTCGAGCCTGCGCCAACAAGCCCTCGACGAGATCGACCGCACGGAATGGATCCCGGCCTGGGGTCGCGACCGCATCCGCGGCATGATCGAAGTTCGTCCCGACTGGTGCCTCTCGCGCCAGCGCGTGTGGGGCGTGCCGATCCCGGCGTACCTCTGCAAGAAATGCGACGAGCCCTTCCTCGAAGCGTCGGCGATGGAGTTTGTCGCCAAGATCTTTGCGACGGAGGGTTCAAACGCCTGGTTCACACGGCCGGTGAGCGAGCTTGCGCCGGCGGGCACGCATTGCCCGCGTTGCCAAGGCACGGATCTCGACAAGACCCACGACATCGTCGACGTGTGGTTCGAATCCGGCGTCAGCTGGGCCGCGGTCGCCGACGGAAAGCTGGTCCCCAAGGGCGCCAAGGTCGACCTGTACCTGGAAGGCGCCGACCAACATCGTGGCTGGTTCCATTCCTCGCTGCTCGCCGCGGTGGCCGCGCGTGGCACCGCCCCGTACAAGGCCGTGCTGACCCACGGCTGGGTTCTCGACGAACGCGGCAAGGTGTACTCGAAGTCGGAAATCGAACGCGCCCGCGCCGCCGGCATCAAAACCGACTACGTCGAGCCGAGCGCATGGATGGAAAAGAACGGCGCTGAGCTGCTGCGCTTGTGGGTCGCCGCCGCCGACTACCAGTCCGACGTGGTGTTCTCGAAGACCATCCTCGACCAGCTGGGCGAGTCGTATCGCAAGATCCGCAACACCTGCCGATTCCTGCTGTCGAACCTGTACGACTTCGTGCCGGCCCACGACGTCGTCCCCGACGAAAAACTGCGCCAGCTCGACCAGATGGCCCTGGCCGTCCTGCGCGAGCGCGACCGGCAGATCCACGAAGCCTTCGAACGCTACAGCTTCCACGACGTCGTCAGGTTGACGGTGGACTACCTGGTCACCGTGTCGGCCGAGTATCTCGGCCCGATCAAGGATGCGCTGTATTGCGAAGCCCAGAATTCGCCCGACCGGCGCAGTGTGCAGACTGCGCTTCACGAAATGGTGCGGACGGTGGCGACCTGGATGGCGCCGGTCCTGTGCTTCTCGGCGCAGGACGTGGCCGACGAGCTGCTGCGCCTGACCGGAACGACACTCGATGTCCACGGCCAAATCTGGGCGGTCAAAGACGTCGCGACTGATCACCGCTGGGCAGAAGAGCTGCGCCCGCGTCGCGACGCCGTGCTGGCAAAGCTGGAAGCCTTCCGAGCCGCCGGACACAAGGCACTTGAAGCGCGCGTCACCGTGACACCGATGACGGCAGAGCGGGCAGGCTGGAAACAGCACCTGGCCCACCTGACCGAGCTGTGCGAAGTCTCGGCCATCGAGCTTGCCGATGCCGACGCCGACACGACCACGGTCACCGTGACCGAAGCGCCCGGCCCTGAGTGCCCGCGTTGCTGGCGACGGACCGGTACAGCCTCTGGCCACGCACAAGAACCCAATCTTTGCATCCGCTGCGCCGCCGTGGTCAAGTCATTGGAGACACCATGACCGAGCCCACGTCGACCAAACTGCGCAATATTCTCTTCGGCGTTGCCGGGCTGCTGTCGATCGTGCTCGACCAATGGACCAAGGTCCTGGCGCGTACCCATCTCAAGCCCCTCAGCCCGTGGCGGCCCAAGGTCATCGTCCCCAACTACTTCGACCTACGCTATTCGGAAAATACCGGCGTCGCTTTCGGCATGGGACAGACGATGCCCGGTGGCCGCATCATTCTGACCATCATTGCAATAGGTGCTTTGTCGCTGGTGGGCTACTACCTCAAGAAGTCCGCCCCACGCCAGCACCGTCTTCACCTCGCCCTCGGTTTGGTTGGCGGCGGCGCCATCGGCAACCTCATCGACCGCATTGCCTTCGGTCGCGTCACCGACTTCATCGTGTGGAAAGTAGGCCCGCACGAATGGCCCGCGTTCAACGTTGCGGATGCGGCCCTGGTCGTGGGCGTGGCGCTCATGGCTCTCGACATGCTGTTCGACAAGCGAGGACAGTCAGCCGCGCCCAGCACGCCGCCCGATCCCGCCGGCAGCAAAGAAGGCTGACCCCGTGCACGCATCGGCCGACGGGACGAAGAGCCTCGGAAACTTCCCGGTGGCTCCCGGCACCAGCGGGCGGTAGGACGATAGGCAATGCGCCCAGTTCTCGTCGATTTCGGCGTCGATCTCCCGGTGCTAGGTCACCTGGACTTGCCGTCGTATTTCGTGATGCTCACCTTGAGCTTCATCATCGGTGCCTGGATGACCCGTCGTGAGGCTCCGCGCTTGGGGCTCGACCGCGAGCGCGTGCTCGACCTCAACATCTACATCGTCATCGCGGCCATCGTCGGGGCGCGCGTGCTGCACGTCATCGCCGACGGACACTTCCACGACTACGTCAACCTGTGTGTCGACAACTTCAAGGTACGTGCGACCGAGGCCAAGGTCAGCTACTGCAACGCCAGCAGCGAATGCGGCTGGGACTACGTGTGCAACCTGGCCGCACATACCTGCCATCCACCACGCGATTGCTTCGCCGCGCTCGAAGTCTGGCGCGGCGGCCTGGCGTTCTACGGTGGATTCATCTTCGCCACCGTGTTCGGGCTGTACTTCGCACGCAAGCACCGCATGGGCGCCTGGAAGGTGGCCGATCTCTGCGCACCTTGGATCGCCTTCGGACTCGCGCTCACGCGGCTCGGGTGTTTCCTCAACGGCTGCTGCTACGGCAAGCTCTCGAACGCTCCTTGGGCCGTGCGCTTCCCCGTCGGCAGCCCGTCGTGGGAAGCCCAGCGCGACGCGCATCTGATCGCGGATCGCGCCGCCGCCCTGCCCGTGCATCCGACGCAAGTCTATCTCGCGCTGCTCAACCTGGCGACGTTCGTCGCCCTCACCTTCATCATCAAGCCGCGCAAGAAATTCGACGGACAAGTCTTCGCCTGGCTTCTGATCCTGAAAGGCGTCTTCCGTTCGTTCGTGGAGGTTTGGCGCGACGACGACCGCGGCGTGTTCTGGGGCTTCCTGTCGACCTCACAGCTCATCTCGCTGCCGCTCGTTGCCTTGGGCATCGTTCTGCTCGTGCGAGCCAACCGAGCCCGCCCGGCAGCCCCCGCGAGTCCAGCGTGAAGCCGACCTTGTTCCATCTCGGCTCCGGTGCGCATCCGTTCGAGGTGCATTCGTACGGCTTTCTCATCGCCGTCGGGCTGCTGGTCGGCGTGGTGCTGGCAGTCCGCCGCGGCCGCTCGGTCGGTATCGAAACCGAGACAACGCTCGACCTGACCTTCTACGCCATTGTGGTCGGAACGCTGGGTGCCCGACTGCTCTACGTCCTCACGCATGCGCCGCTCTATGCGCGGCTGTGCATCGGCACGGGCGTACGACGGAGCACGGGCCAATGGCTATGGGACTGCACCGCCCCGCTGCATATTTGGCAGGGCGGCCTCGTGTTCCTCGGAGGCGCGGTGTTGGCGGCCGGTACCACACTGCTTTACGCCCGTCGCAAGCGGCTCGGTCTCGGTCTGGTCGCCGACGTACTCGTCCCGTCGGTGAGCATCGCCCACGTTTTCGGTCGCCTCGGCTGCTTCATGGTGGGCTGCTGCTATGGCAAGCCCTGGCCCGGCGGCGTGCATTTTCCGCCGACCAGCGTTGCGTACACCGACTTGCTCGGCAATGGCACCGTGCTCGGCGGAGCTGCCAGCACCGACGGTCTGCACCCAACCCAAATCTACGAAGCCGCGGGCGAGCTGTTCATCTTTCTAGCGCTGCTCTGGCTTTGGCGACGTCGCCGCGCTCCCGGCACGGTGGCCCTTGCCTATGCCTTCGGCTACGGCCTGCTTCGCTTCGCAGTGGAGATCTTCCGCGGCGACGACGTGCGCGGATTCCTCTTCCAAGCCCGCGTTCCGGGTCTGGCGCGCGCCCTCGCGCTGCCGGCCACCCTGCCGCTGTTCTTGTCGTCGGCGCAGGCGACCTCGCTGCTGCTGATGGCGGCCGCTGCGGTTGCCTATGCGCTGCTCCGTCGCCGCAGCCAACCAACAGCCTGATCGCCCTACGTGCCGGCGACGGTCACCTTGGCCACGCGGAAGCTCGGCGACTGCACCGACGAGCGCGTGTCGAGATCGTCGCCGACCGCATCGATGCCTTTCCACAGATCGTCGAAGTTGGCCGAGATGGTGACCTCGCTGACCGGAAATGCCAGCTCGCCCTTGTCGATCCAAAACCCGGCCGCGCCCTGCGAGAAATCGCCGGTCACCGGGTTGAAGCCGAAGCCCATCAGGTCGGTCACGAACAAACCCTGATCGACGTTGGCGACTTCCTTGGCCGACTGCTTGCCCGGCCGAAGAATGAAATTCGACGTGGTCACGTGGGGACCGCCACCGAGCCCGCGTCCGGCCGACGCCGTGGATTTTCGACCGAGCTTCCGCGCGGCGTACACGTCGCAAAGAAACGCGCGCAGCACCCCCTCGGAGACCACGACGTTGGGCCGCACCGCCAGCCCTTCGCCGTCGAACGGCCGCGACCCCGACGCACGCGGCAGCAAGGGATCGTCGACGATGCTGATCAAGGGCGACGCCACCGCCGTGCCTTCCCGTTCGCCGAGGTAGCTGCCCTTGCGCCAGACCGCGCCGCCCGAGATCAAACCGGCGAACTGCCCAAGCAGCGACCGCCCGGCATCGGGCGAAAACACCGCCGGCACCTGACAGGTAGCCACTTTGCGCGAGCCCAACTTGGCGACCGTGCGCCGCGCCGCCTCGATGCCGATCTGTTCGGCTGGCACAAGGCCGGCGGCAAACCTGGACGAGGTCCAGTAGTAGCCGTTGCGCTTCTTCCCATCGGCGTCGTCGCACACCGGCTGGACAACGATCGATGCGCTGCTACCCCGGTACGCGGCCGAGAACCCAGCCGAGCTGGCAAACGCCACCGCGCCCACGCCGCGGCTGAAGCTGGCCCCGTCGGAATTGGTCACCCGGCGGTCAAACCCGAAAGCCGCCGCCTCCCCGGCCTTGGCGCGTTCGATGGCTTGCCCGACGTCGATGGCCAGCACCGACTCGTCCCACAGGTCGAGATCCGGAATTGTCCGAGCCATCTCTTCGCGATCGGGCAGCGCAGCCAAGGGGTCGGGCTCGGCCAGGCGGCAGAGGGCGACCGATTCCTCGGCAAAGGTGTGCATCGCCTGCGGCGCAAAATCCGAGGTGTAGGTCACGGCCGCGCGAGCATCCTTCAAGACACGCAGACCAAGCCCGCGACTGCCCGCCTCTTTCACCAGCTCTGGCTCCGCCTTGCGAATCTTCACCTGGAGTTCGGCCCCGTCGCGCACCAGAACCTCGGCCCCGTCAGCGCCAGCGCGCAAGGCAAAGCTCAGCATCTGCTCGGCGAGGTTCTGGCAAGACCTTGGATCCGCGGCGACGCGCTTCCCGTCGTCCGTGCTCATGTCCGTGTTCCTCCGACGGTGATTTGGGCTATCTTCACGGTCGGGGTGCCGATGCCCACCGGCACCGATTGCCCGTCCTTGCC
>PMLH01000538.1 GCA_003159055.1 Myxococcales bacterium | reverse complement strand
GCCCTTGGACGAACCTTCGTAGTTGGGCTTGACGATGACTGGATAGGCGAGCCCCAAGAGCCCAACATCGCGGCTGCGCTGCATGTCGTCCGGAACCACCAAACGCGCCCGCGGTGTATCGAGCCCCTGCGCCCCCAGGACGAGCTTCGTCATCCACTTGTCCAGGGTCACGGTCATCACATACGCATCCGAACCCGTGTACGGGAAACCCAGCTCTTCGAACAAGGCCGGGTAGAAAGCCTCGCGACTGCGGCCCCGCCGGCCTTCCGCGGTGTTGAAGATTAGGTCGGGTGCGAAGGATTCGATGCGTGCGGCAAGATGGGATGCGGGACCGGTGACTTCGATCTTTTCGACCTCATGTCCGCCAGCGCGCAGCCCGTTGGCAACGGCATCGACGGTTTCTATGCTGTCGAATTCTGCCTCCTCCTCGCTATCGGTTAGACGGAGGTTGTGGGTAAATGCGATCTTCACGCTGTCGTCGCCGCCCGCATGGGCTTGCTTTCCAAGGCATCAACTTAAACAAAAAGCGCCCACTCTCGTCAACCAACAACAACACGATCGTGTTCGCAAAGGTGGGAAACTCAGATTTCCGTCACCCCAAGAGGATACCGCCGTGGCTGCGCAGCGCGCCCGCCACCTTTTCCGCCAGCGACTTCAAATCTTGGTTCGGACGGACCAGGTAGGCATCTACGCCTAGATCGAAGGCTTCCTTCACGGTTTCATAGGAAGGATAGGCCGTGTAGAGCACAGACGCACAGTGGGGCAGTAGCCGCTGTGCCTGTTCGATGACCCGCAAGCCCGACATGCCCGGCAGGTTTCGATCCGCGATGACCAGGTCGAACTTCGATTTTTGCAGGAGATCGAGCGCCTCTTCGCCGTTGGCAGCGCTGGTTACCAGGTAGGTCCGCCCGAGGAACTCCGAGATGAGCTGCCGGCGGCTTCCTTCGATTTCCACCACCATGATGCGCGCCTGCGCCTCTTGCTTGCCGGCCTCGCGGGTACGGGCAAGCTGCTCGTTGCGTCGGGAAAGCGCGCGCCGGATGCGAAAGCGCAGGGCTTCCACGTCTCGGATGGGTTTTTCAATGTAGTCCTGCGCACCGATATCGAGCGCGGTGACGGCAGAATCGTAGGATGAGTAGCCGGTGATCATGACGACCGCCGGGGGCGGGTCGAGCCCGCGCGCGACCCGCAGCACCTCCAAGCCCGAGGCGCCGGGAAGGTTCTTGTCGGTGAGTACCAAGTCAAAGCTGCGCTTTTGCATCAGCTCGATGGCTTCTTCCGCCGAGGCCGCGGTCGTCACACGGTAGCCGCTGCGCCGCAAGAGCTCGCGCAAGACCGTCAGCACCACCACTTCGTCGTCGACGACCAGAACTTCGTGTGCGGAAGGAACCACCGGATCGGGGCCACTGGACGCGGCATCGGCGATCAGCTGCGCGTCCAGATCCAGGCTGGGCGGCGGAACGGCGCGCGCCGGATCCTCCATCAGGCCGAAACGAGTCAACGTCTCGGACATCTGCCGGCCGGTCAACTCTGCGCGGCGACGGGTGGCTGCGGACGCGACCACGCGCCCCAAATGGGGGAGCAGATCGCGTCCGAGGTAGGCTCGCACCCCGCCATACACCGCCGCGCGCAGCCGTTCCGGCGTCGGCAGACTGTCGACGGCCACGATGGCCGCGCCCGAGGCACGCTCGCGTGCTTCGCGCATGCGCAGCTCGACTCGGTCGGCGGTCCCCAGCCCTACGATGATCACATCCGCCTGACCCTGCGATGGGGCAGCGCCAGCCACGCGGGCCAACTCGCCATCACCGAGCACCGACACGACCGGCGCCTGTTTGCCGGCCTCGACCAAGGCAACCAGCGCCTCTTCCAAAGCCGGCTCGACGGTGCGGAGGGCGGCACGGTTGCTCGCGATGACGTGGCTGAGCATGAGCGCCCGTGTTCGCGCACGTCGGCACGACGCCAAGTATCTGAGGTGGGCTCGGACCAGAGCCTCGCTGGACGGCAGAGGCCGTGGCAGCACCGCAGCGGCTTCCCCTACGAACATGGCAGCCACGCGCGACGGGTCGTCCGCGACGATGGGCACAACATCCGTGAACGGTCGGGTTTCGCGCGCCTTGGCCAGCAGGTTTCGCCCGCCATCGCCCTCGTCCAGCACGACCATTTCGAACGATTCGTCGGCCAAGCGCTCCAGCGCAGCGTCGGAAGACGAAAGCTCGACCACCTCGCCCTCGGCCGCGAGCGCAGCCGATATGCGGGTCCTGTCGGCTGCGGCCTCGACACCAACCAGGAATCGCTCCTTGGAAAGGCGGGCCGCGGCGCGCAGCGCCTCCACGATTTCTTGGTATCCGGTCTCCGCCATCAGGCGACTATTGTAGGGCACCGCGAGCCGGAGGGCGACTTCGTACGATTACGTGAGCGACCGCAGGCCTTCTCGGTCCGCCAGGATGACCTTGCGCCCTTCGGTATGGATGTATCCCTTGCGTTTGAATTGCGAGAGGGTAAGGGAAACCGTTTCGCGGGTCGATCCGATCAGATTTGCCATTTCCTGGTGGGTGATCTTGAGGCCAAGCACCAACCCTCGGCGGTGCTCGACCCCGTGCTCCGAACCAAGCCGCAGGAGCAGCTCGGCTAGCTTCGCACCGACATCCTTGAACACGAGCTGTTCCACCTTGGCTTGCAAACCAAGCCAGCGCGAAATCAGTGCGCGGGCGAAGGGATAGGCGACCGGCGCGGTGCTCGCCAGCAAGGTGTCGAGGCCGGTTCGGTCAAGCTCGACGCTGGTCGTGTTCTCCATCGCCTCGACCATCTCTTCGCGGGGGCCCCCATCGAGCAGGCAGGTTTCGCCGAAGAAATCGCCGCTGGTGCGATAGGCCAGGGTCAGCTCCTTTCCGTCACGGGTGACCTTCGAAACCTTCACGCGACCGTTGGCGATGAAATGAACGCTGCCGGCGCGGTCGCCGGGCAGGTAGACCACCTGGCGCGCCCGATAGCTCTGGGTCTGCGCAGCGACTGCCAGCTTTGCCAGAGCCTCAGCCGGCGCGTCGACCAGAACCGGACATTTGCGCAGAATCTGGAGCACGCGCTTCTCTTCCGCTTGGGACATGGCCAAGCAATAGCAGACGCCGCAAGTACGGGGCAACATTAATTGTCATCTGGACTACAGTTCCGGTTTTGTGACCGAGCCACGCACGAGCGCGACGCCGGCTCCGGTCAGGGCGAGCGACGTGAGGACGACAACCGTCAATGTGCGATGGCTGAGGCCTTCCATGCGCTGATCGAGGCCGCTTCGCGCGAGGGTGACGAGGACGGCGTTGTTGCAGAAGTGCGCCAGCATGGACGGCACAATGGAGCGGCTCTGGTTGGCCAAGTACCCGAGCAGAATCCCAAGGAGGGTCGCCGGAATCAGGCGGTAGATGTCGAGGTGGAAGAGCCCGAATAGGGCCGCGGTGGCCACGATCGCCGCCACGGGGCCGAGACGCGTGCCGAGGCCCCGCAGGATGGGGCCGCGAAACAGCGTTTCTTCGCACACGGCGGGGCTTATCGCCATCAGGACCAGCGTCATCACGGGGCCGCGACCACCGCTCGGCGGGAGAATGGATTTGCGTAGTTCCTCGAGGATATGCTTCGGGACTGGCATCAGCCATTCGCTCAAGATCGCGACCGCGGCCCATGCGCCGCAGCCGATCAGGGCTGCGCCTGCCAGCGCCCTTCCGCTCGGCCGCACAAGGCCGACCACGTGCGCAAACTGCTGGCCGGACATGCGGGAATAGAGCAGCACCAATCCGAAAAGCCCCATCCACTCCGCTGCCAGAAGACCGGCGGCAAAGTGGCGCTTTTCCAGCGGGAGAAACACGAAATAGAGAAGAAGAAAGGCGAGCGCGAACAGCGTCATCGCATCGCCTGCGCTGGTGCTGCGACCGATGATGGCCGCACCTTTCGGATCGCGCCGCGCCGGAATCACCAGACGCTCGGAGGCGTAAACCCGCGCGGCTGCCATGAGCGCAACCGCCGAGAAGACCGCGGTGGCAAGCAGCACCGCGAGGGTTCCCGAAAGGCTTGCTCGGCCGACCAGGAGATCGCGGGCGAGCAAGGTCAGATTCATTCCCGGAACCCAGGCGGCGATGCCTGCCAGGCGATAGTCGCCAATCGCCCCGGCCATGGCCGGCGCCACCGTCAGAAAGTACACGGGCAGCATCACCGTCTGCGCCTCCTTGAAGGTGCGGGCCGTGGCCCCGAGCGCGACAAACGCCGATGCGAACAGCAGGGAAGCAGGAAGGATCACGAGGCTGCTCGCCAGGGCGTGGCCCCAAGGCACGTCGAGGACGAGGGCCTGCGAGGTCAGGCGGAGGATCTGGAGCAGTGTGACCGCCATCGACGCCAGGTTCAGCAGGCCGGTGAGAGCCGCAAGCGTGGCCACGGCAAGCACCTTGCCCAGCATCAGGTCCACCCGTCGGATGGGTGCACAAAGGATGGTTTCCAGGGTGCCACGTTCACGTTCGCCCGCGGTGACGTCGATGGCGGGATAGAACGCCCCTAGCAAGATCATCAGCACGACGAACAGCGGCAGCGCCTTGGAAAGCAGGTACCCCCCTAGACGCGCTTGCGGCGCGAGATTGCGGTTTTGCAGGGCGAAGCTCGGCGCGCACCCGTCGGGTAGGATCTTTGCAAATAGATCGCCTAGCCGCTCTTCGGCGATGCGCGATTCATCGCGGCTGGCGTCGAAGAGAACTGTCACTTTTTCGGCTTGGCTGGACCCGATTTCGAGCAAGCTGTCGAGCTTCCCGCTTTCGACCTCGGCAGGTGTTCCTTGCGGTAAGAGGAGAAAAATGGTCTGATTTGCGCGCAGGCGTGTTTCGAGCACATCCCGGGCTGGGCCGCTGCCCGAGAAGGCCACGGTCGAGGGGCGCTGGTCACGGTTTTTTTCTCGGCCGAGCGCGACCTGTGCGGCGAGCAAGGACAGCAGCGGATAGACCACCAGGGGGAGCAAGATCATGATGGCCAGCGTGCGACGGTCGCGCAGAGCCTCGCGCAGCTCCTTGCCGAAGGTGAGGAGCACGTGGCGCAGGTTCATGGCCCCGCCTCCTGAGCATCGGCCAACGACAAGAAGGCGGCTTCCAGCGTGCTCGCGCCTTGCTGCGCGCGAATCTCCGCTGGGCTTCCCTCGCAAAGCAGCCGACCGCGGTGGAGGAAACCGACCCGATCGCACAAGAGCTCGGCCTCGGCCAGGTAGTGGGTGGAAAACAGCACAGCCTTGCCGCGGTCGCGCTCACTGCGCACAAAATCCCGCAGGAAACGGCTGGCCAGGATGTCGAGACCGGCGGTTGGCTCGTCGAGAATCAGCAGGGGTGGATCGTGCAGAACCGCGCGCGCGATGGACACGCGCTGACGCTCACCCGTCGAAAGAACCTCCGCGCGACGGTCTAGGATGCTGTCAAGTGCGAGGGAAGGGGAAAGCCACGCCAGGCGTTTGCGAATATCGGACTTGCCCAGTCCGTGAATCTGACCAAAGTAGTCCAGGATCTCGCGCGGGGTAAGTCTGCCGAACAGGCCCGTG
The DNA here is from genome assembly GCA_003159055.1 of Myxococcales bacterium. Next base: position 373 of record PMLH01000538.1, on the reverse strand, counting down.
CTTCCACTCAGATAGCCAAGCTGTTTTTTCGCCCAGTCGCTGCCCGCATCCCGGCCGGCGATGCGCGCGCTGCCGCTGGTCGGCGCAAGCAACCCCGCCAGCATCCGCAAGGCGGTGGTCTTGCCGGCCCCGTTGGGCCCGAGCAGACCGTAGATTTCGCCTCGGTTCACCGCCAGCGAAAAGTGGGCCACGGCGACCACATCGCCGAAGAACTTCGACACACCGTCGAGAATGGCCAGAGGCTCGGGCATTCCTACACCTTCCCCACGCGGAACCCTACGGGAAGCGCCCAGGACCGCGCTCGCCCGAGGCAGCGCGATCCCGAGTCTTTCCCAGCGTCGCTAAGCGACGGCGTCTTTGGCGGCCTTGACCG
>PMLH01000592.1 GCA_003159055.1 Myxococcales bacterium | reverse complement strand
GAACTGAAACTCCATCGGAATGCCGGTCACGACGCCGACCACGAAGTTGATACCGAAGATGCGGATCCAAAAGCGCGCGGCATCCTGGTAGCGATCGTCTTTGGTTCGCCGTGCCAACACCTTGAACAGAACGATGAAGACCACAAGCCCCATGGTGAGCTGGGGGAAGAGGTAGTGGTACGCGGCGGTGAAGCCGAATTGCAGTCGGTGCCAGAAAATGGGGTCGGTCATCGTCTTTCGCCTAACACGGTTGTGAAGGGAGCGAAGAAATCATGAAGCTTCGGCCGGCGGTCGCACGGCGCTGACCAGCAAACCCTCCACCCAGCGGCCCGCCTCTTGGCGCAGGTTTACCTCGCGAAACGTCGCATCGCCAAGGTCTGCGGTGGTGAGTGTGGCGGCAAGGTAGTCGCGGCAGTGGGCATAGCGTCCGCTCGGTTGAATCCGAAAGCCCTGCGGCGCCTCGGCAGGCGTGACCCGCTCGACGGTGAAGATCAGGATGGCACCGGGTCGCATGGCCTGCGCAGCGGCGGCAATCACGTCGCCAAGATCGCCAAAATAGACCAGCGTGTCCGAGGACACCACCAGATCGAAGGCGGCCTTCCGCCTGCGCAAATAGGCGGTCAATTCCTCGACCTCGAGCGTGTCGTAGAGATTGCGCTGGCGAGCCCGCTCGACCATCTCTGGCGACAAGTCCACGCCGATCAGATTGCCGGAGCGCGGGCGCAGGAACGGACTGCACAGTCCGGTGCCGCAGCCAGCGTCAAGCACTTCGCTTCGCACCTCGCCTTGGCCAAGCAGGCGCTCGATTTCCTCGGCAATCAAGCTGGGCCCCTGGTATTCGAGCTTGGCGAGGTTGGCATCGAAGCTCGCCGCGAAGCCCGCGAATTCTGCGCGTACGTATTCGTCCGAGGCGCGGACGGGCGCCGCTTCGCCGGTGCACGCGGCCAGCATGTGCCGCGCGCTGGGATCGTCGGGAAACAGATCGACCCAGCGTTGAAACACCTCCGTGGCCTCGGGGAGCCGGCCGTTCGCCGCCAGCACCGCGCCGAGATAGTGGTACGAGCTCGGGGACTGCGGCGCCAACCGCACAGCTTCGCGATGGGCTTCGACCGCTTCGTCCGCGCGACCCAAACCGAAGAGGACATTGCCGAGGTTCTGCCAGGCCGCCGCGTGGTTGGGCGCGAGAGCGATCGCTTCGCGGAATGCCGCCACCGCCTCCTCAAGCTGGCCCCGTTCGCGTAGTACGGTGCCCAGGTTGTTGCGAGCGTTGGCATCCTTGGGTCGCAACGCAAGTGCGCGCCGATAGTCCGCCTCGGCCTCGTCGAGGCGGCCGATCTTCTTGAAAACGTTGCCGCGGTTGCTACGTGCGTCGGGATGGTCGGGGGCAAGTGCCAGGGCGCGCCCAAGGTGTGCAAGCGCGCTGTCGTGATCCCCCAGCTGGTGCTCGGCCACGCCCAGAAAATGCAAGGCATCGATGTGGTTCGGCGAGCGTCGGAGCATCTCTTGGTAGATCGTGGCGGCACGCTCGACTTGGCCCTGCTGGTGCATTCGAATGGCCGAGGCCAGGCGATCCGCATCTATCGGCGCACGGTGTTTGCTTCCCCGCAGTTTCGCTTTTGATGACATCGCTGTCTTTATCCGGGCCGGGCTGGCTGCAGTTTTGCGACAGCCATGTTGGTGCAGCACATCTCGTTGCGCAAGGTCTTCGTGATAGCGGGCACGACGGCGGGGGACGGACCTTTAGGGGGCGCGCAAACTTGTCGATACCAGGATGAACATGCCGAGTCATCGACCAAGCAACACGTGGCGAAATCTCGTGCACAGGACAGTCCGGAGGCGGATATGAGTCTGGGTGAAATTCTGGTCAAGCGGGGGATACTCAGCCGGGCCAAGCTCGAGGCCGCTCTGGCCGCCGAGCAGGCGCAAGGCATTGGGCTAGCGAACTACCTTGTCGAGGAAGGTATCCTGACCGGCGACCAACTCGCCTTGGTGCTGGCCCAGCAATTCGGGGTTCCACCCGCACTGGAAGCAGATTTCGTGCGTGCCGACGCTTCGTTGCGAAAGCGCCTGGTGGTTCATCAGGCCATTGAGCTGCAAGCCATTCCGCTCTTCCTCACCAGCCCGCGACGGGTTGCCGTCGCCATGGCCAATCCCACCAACCCGCGCGCGCTCGATCGGCTTGCGTTCATTCTCGGCGCCACGGTGGACCCGATGGTGGCCAGCGAGGTCGCGCTCGCCCGGCAGTTCGAGCTTCTGTACAGGGTCAAGCGAAAGCGAGGCCTCCACCCAGCGCTCAAGGACTTGCCGGTTCCACAGCAAGTCGCGAAGGAAGGTGCGGTGGTTGGCCCCCCCGAATCGTCGGAGCTGTCGGAATCGTCGCAGATTCGTCCAGCCCTGCGCTCGCATCACCGAGCAGTCGAAGACAAGCAACCGGTCCCGCGCATGGTGGGCGACCGAGCTTCGCTCGGTGCGGACCATGACGACGAGGTCTCGCATCATCTTCGGCTGGCACCCCTCCATCCCGGCAACCCCGAGCCCGGCGCTCCCATCGCCGTCATGGAAGACGCGCTTTGTTTCACGCCGACGCCGCTGACCTTCATTCCCCCGCGACCTTGCGATCCGCCAAAGCCTTCGCGCGTGCTCTCGCGACATCCGCTCACGCCCATCGTGGTTCCGATTACCAGCGCGAGCGCCCAGCTTGCCGTCGAGCAGATCCGTTTCGCGGCCGACCAGCAGGATCTGTCCGACAACCTCTTCACGTTCATGCGTGCCTGCTTCGCGGTGGGCGCGATGTTCGTGGTGGCGGGTGCGGTCGCGCAGCCGCGCTTTGGATTTTCCGGCGGCCAGGTGCGGCCCCAGGTCGAACGTTTGCGCTTCTCGCTCTCGCTACCTTCCTGCCTTCGTATTGCCCGCAGCCGGCGGGCGACTTTCCGTGGAGCGCCTCCGCCCGACGGCATGGCGGTGCAACGGCCGCTCTGGTCGGCCCTGGGCACCGATCCGCCGAACGACGTGCTGGTTTCGCCGGTCATCGTGGATGGCTTGGTGACGATGCTTCTCTATGCGCAAGCTGAACCGGGTGGACGCATCAATGGCCTGGCCGCGAGCAAGATCGAACAGGTCTGCGAAGCCCTCAGCTGCTCGCTTTTGCGGCTGGCGGTGTGATCGGCGCCTCACCGGCGGCCGCCTCGGGCCTAACCTGTTGTATTTGCTTCCTGCAATGACATGCCGGGTCGGGAACTTCGGCGCGGGTGATTGCAATCGTCGTGGGCGTTGCGGTGTCAAGTACAATAGGAGGCGAGGCCTGCGGTGACAGACGAGCGCGACCAAAACATTCTATTTTTCCCAGGTGAGATTGGGGAACGCGCCCTACGAGCGCGGCTTGTCGCCGGAGAGGACGCTGCCTACCGGGAGTGCTATCAGCACTATGCGCCGAGGCTGATGCGCCTATTGACTGGCATCGTTCGTAACACGGCGCGTGCGGAGGAGCTGCTTCAAGAAACCTTCGTCGCGGCATTTCGCGGCATCGCCGGTTTTCGTGGCGAAGTTAGCCTTGCAACCTGGCTGGCTCGCATCGCTACCAACCGTGCCTACAACGCCATCCGGGACGATGCTCGCGCCAAGCGAACCGCTCCGCCGCCCGAAGACGAGCCGGTTTCACGATTCGAGCCGCACGTCGAGGGACGGGATCTCGCGCGCAAGGTGCTGGCAATTCTGGGCCAGATGGATCCGACGAAGAAGTTTGCCCTGCTGTTGCAGGCCGAGGGCTACACCGTGGCCGAGATTGCGGAAATCTCCGGCGAACCGCGCGGGACCATCTTGGCTCGCCTGTCGCGCAGTCGTGCCGAGCTGTCCCTCCGGATGAGCGAGGCCGGGCTGGTCACGGACGCAACTCCGGCAAGCATGGAGGAACGGACATGAGCGACTGTCTGTTCTTGCGCGAACGTTACTTCGCCCCGGCTTTGGAGAACCCGACCGATCCGGAATGGCTTTTCCACCTGCAGACTTGCTCCGAATGCCGGCTGGCCTTCAAAGCCTTGCCACAGGTCGATCTTGCGCTTTCGGAAATCGCGCGCTTGCCGGTTGCGGTTCCCGCTTTCGACGAAATCGCTGGGGCTGCCGCGAGCGCGGCGCGAAGCCAGCGTCGTCGCCGAGCGGTTCGTCGGTCGGTGCCGTTCCTCTACACCGCGCTGGGAACTGCGGCGCTGGCCGCCGGGCTGATTGCTGCCGTGCTGATTGGCCGGGCCCATCAGCTTGCGCCCAAACTGCTTGCGCCGGGCGTGGAGATCCAAGCCACCTCGGAACCGCAGTCCGCCATCCTCGACAACGGCGTGCGCATTCGACTCGAGGCCGGATCGCTCAAGCTGGCCTCTTCCACCAAGGAAGACCAGGCGCTGCTCTTGCCGTCGGGGCGTGTTTTCGTCGACGTGCCCAAGCTGTCGCCGGGCAGATCTCTGTCCGTGCGTACGCCGGACGCGGAAGTGCGCGTTCACGGCACTCGCTTTCAGGTCATTCGGACCGGCCAAGAGACCCAGGTTCAGGTCGCGGAAGGCGTGGTGGAAGTTCGTCCCGAGGGCATCGGTCGACCGGTACAAACGCTCAGGGCAGGGGAGTCGGCAATGGTCCCGTCTGCCGAGGTGTATCGCGATGGTTTGCGTCATTCGACACTTGCGGCGCTGGATCACGGCGAATTCGGCGCGGCGGAAAAGCAGATCGGCCAGCTTCTGGGGTCGAGCCCAGACGTTGTCCAGCGGGCGGAAGCCCAGGCTCTATTGGCTTGGTCGCTTTCCGCGCGTGGCAAACGCAACGAAGCCATGGACCATTACCGCCAGGCGCTGGCTCTTCTGCCCGAAGGCCAGCAGTCCCTGTGGGCCGAAAATGCTTGCGCCGAGTTGGCGATTCTGGTGCAGCAGGCGAGCCCGAAAGAAAGCGCCGGTACTTGGTCGGATTGCCTACGCCGTTTTCCGGACGGCGTGCATGCCGCTCTGGCCAGATCCCGGGTACATTCCAGTAGATGAACGGAGTGACCGCAGCAATGCTGGTTATGCTTGGCCTGTCGGCGCCTCTGCATACCCCGGATCTGCAGGTTGAAGCTGTCACCGCGTCTGGTGCGGAGCTGCCCGAGCTGGCCGAGGCCGTCGCGCGGGCCTTGGTGGCTGGCGGCGCCCGGGTCGTGCTGGTAGGCCCGACCAGCCGGCCGTGCGAGTACTGCGGGAAGGTCAGGGTCACGGAAACCGGACCGGGGCTCTGCCGGGTCGAGGTCCGCCACGAGCAGCACGTAGCCTCGACCACGATGCATCTGCCGGCCGGAAGCTCGCTTTTCGATCGGGCTCGCGCCATAGCGATTCAAGCCCACCTGCTGATGCCCTGGCAGGCCGTTGCCGCCAGCAAAGGCAAAGAAGTGACAGCTCGGCCGACTCGCAAGGTCGAGGCGCCAGCGACGAGCGGCGCAGCACAGGTGTCCGCCCCGCCGAGTGCCACGACCAGGGCCGAGTCGTCGCGTTCACTCGCATCGAGAATCGCACCGGGGCCCGTCCCGCCGCCGATCCCTGTCCGTGTGGCGGCGCCCGCACCCGCTGTGGTTGAGGGGCCGGCGCCGCCGGCGTTGCCGACGGTCGTCTACACCAGCCGCACCGATTCGAAGCCGGTGAGCCGTCCGGGCGAAGCCAAGCCGCTGGCTCGTCCTGAGGCGAAGCCGGTCAGTCGCGCCACGCCCGCCGAAGTCGGCCAATCCGAGAGCAAGCCAGAGAGTCCCATCGAGGCCGCGGCGGACCAGCCGCGTGGCGAAGCGGGCGGCTTGCCATCGGCGGAGCTGGTGGCCGCCCGTGCAGCGAAGCCTAAGCCTCGGTGGCCTTGGATTCCGACGGCGATTGGCGCGGGCGCGGCCGTTGCTGCGGGCGTTTGCGCCGTGGTGGCGCGCGGTCACTACAACGCTCTTTCGGACACAACGCAACCCTACGGCAGCGCGCAGGCACACAAGTCGGCGGGTGAGAATTGGCAGACCGCCAGTCTGGTTCTGTCGGGCGTTGCGGTGGTCGGGGTGGGCACTGGGATCATCGGATTTTCCACGCACTCGTCCGGCGGTTCGTCGGTGACCACGCTGGCCTCGCCGGTGCCGGGCGGCGGCGTGATCGCTATTGCGGGGGATTTTCCGTGATTTTCGGTGAACGCCGGACCTGGCAGGCCACGCCGTGCCGCAACGGTTGGGCCACGAAGGCCGCGCGCCGTCTTTTCAGGAACCTGCTGGTCGCCGCCCTGGGGCTTGGCGGAGCCTGCAATTTCGACTCCGCCTTCGAGCGCTACTGTTCGAACAATCCGCACTGTGCAGCCGATGCGGCAACTGGGCGGGAAACCGGGCCGGAAGCGGCACCCGAAGTTGCTCCGGAGATTGGTGTGGAGACTGGGCCGGAGGCAGGTCCGGAGGCTGAGCCGGACGCAGGGCCGGACGCGGCACTGCAATCGCCCGTGGACTTTGGGCAGGGACCTTGGTCAGGCCGCGATGGCGGCCAGATAGTTCGTCCGCCGAGGAGCTGCCAGTCGCGCAACGACTGCTTCCCGAACGAAATATGTCATCCGTTCGGTCAGGTGTGCATGAGTGTCTGCACAACTTCGGCTGATTGCGTCCAGTTGCCGGGGCTTGATACTTGTGCCGAGATTCGCGATCAGGGAGGGGTTGCGATCACGCCCAAGGTCTGCACATGCACGGCCTCGCAATTTTGCGAGAGCTACGGTTCCCGCTGCAATTCCACCGACAATCTTTGCGAGCGCCCTTGCTACACCGACTGGGACTGCTTGATGTTTCAACCCCCGCGCGCATGTGACAAGATGTCCAACGTCTGTCAAGGCAGTATCCAGTTCTGTCTCAGCAACGCCGACTGCCCTTCGGCTGCCCAGCCCCGCTGCGATCCAGTCAGCGCTTGGTGTGTTGGCTGCGTCGACAGCAGCGACTGTGCCGGCCGCGTCGACGGCTTTTCCCAGTGCAGCCCCGTCGGAAGTTGTGTGAGCCCTTCCTCGTCGCCGTAGGCTCTCAGTTCCCATTTGGAAGCGCACCGCGGAAGCATCACCGCAACCAACAACGAAGGCCGAGGCGCGACCTTCTCGTTTACCTTCCCCGCAGATCGGAGGGACAAACAGGGAGGCACGGAGGCACGGAGCAAGTAAACGTCGAGCTCAACGCCTCGGGAAGAGAGAAGATCTATCGCAGACTCTTGCGGTCGACGATGTCGAGCAGGGTTCGGAGCTTCCTGATCCGCTCGGCGTTCGGCGGAATGAAGGTTTGCTCTTCGAGCAACGCCTCCTGCAGAAACCACGACGTTTCTGCGCGCCCAATTTTGGACAACCGGTCAGGGCCCTGCGAGGTGCACCTGAAGTACAAGGCATCTAGGTTCGAGGGAAGCCACCTACTAGCCATACGATCGTGATAGCGCCCCCTGATCAGGGTTGTCAACAGGGCTCCATCGAAAACCTGATCACCGCAGTGCAGCGGCGGTGCGCTCGTAGACCGTGGCGGGAATGCCAAACGCGGAAAGCCGGTCGGAAATGCCTTGTAGCTCGTGCGTTTTGGCACGAAGAAGTTTCGCGTTGGCCGCGTCGCGATCGAGCGAATAGAGCTGGACCGTGACGGGACGAATTTTCGCGACGTTAGTGAGCCAGGCCTCACCTCGAGGTGATCGAGATTACCCGAAGGCCCGCCTGCAAAGAGCGCTTACCGTGCGATCGCGAAGCGAGCAGACTCGATCGACGATGGCCGGAAACGCGGGGGGCAGGGTTGGCTTGGCGTTGCCGGAGAGGGTGAGCCATTTGGGCGGCTCGGGCCCCGGCAAGATGGCGGCGAGGATGGTCTCCTCGATCTCGTCCGGGGTCGGCAACCAGGCCCCATCTTCCGGCACGTTGCTCTCTGGAGCGACGACGCCGAAGTGGCGAGCTTGGGCGGGTGCGGGTGTAGTTCTCGACAGGGCGCGAAGATCCCTTGCCGGATCGCCTGCGAAACCGATAAGGTGCGCGCATTCTTGCTGGAGAAACCATGAACGCCCCTGAGATTCTCGATTTCATCAAGAGGAACCCGTATTGCTCCTTGGCCACCATCGAAGCAGGCGAGCCCCGCGTGCGGATGGTGATGATTCTGCGCGCGGATGACAAAGGCATCTTGTTCAACACCGGCGTGACCAAGGATCTGTGCAAACAGATCGAAGCGAACGCAGCCGCGGAGCTTTGCTTCTTCGATCCCCAGGCACGGCTGCAGGTTCGGGTGCGCGGCCGCTTCATTCCGCAGAAGGACGCCGCGACGCCCGCGCTGGTGCTAGAGAAGCTGCCGTTCCTCCGGCCCATGGTCGAGACGCACGGCCTCGGTATGCTCGCGCCGTATCTCCTGAAGAACGGCCGGGCAACCGTCTGGACCATGGAGACCAATCTGGCGTCGAAGACGTTCGTCTCGCTGTGAAGCCGGCCGGGCGACCGAGTAGCTCATCGACGCTCGGGCCCAATTGGTAGTGCAGCTGATGCAGCTGATGCGCTCCGAGGGTATTTTGCCGAGCAACTT
>PMLH01000633.1 GCA_003159055.1 Myxococcales bacterium | reverse complement strand
CCGGTTCCTTTGCCGACCTCCTTGGTCGTAAAGAATGGCTCGTAGAGCCGTGCGCGCGTTTTCTGGTCCATCCCGCATCCCGTGTCGGTGACCGACAACATCACATGCGGTCCGGATTCGGCACCGGCGTACTGGCTTGCGCTGGCCTCGTCGAGATGGATGTCGGCGGTTTCGATGGTCAGCTTTCCACCGTCTGGCATCGCGTCGCGGGCATTCACGGCAAGGTTCATCACCACCTGCTCGACCTGTCCCGGATCGGCCATCACTTTGTGGAGGCCCATGGCAAGCATGACCGACAGGGCGATGTCCTCGCCCAACAGCCGGCGCAACATCCCCTCCATTCCGCCGACGATCTTGTTCAGATCCAGCACCCGGGGCTGCAGGACCTGCCTGCGGCTGAACGCGAGGAGCTGCCGGGTGAGAGCCGCCGCGCGAACGGCGGCTTTGCGGATCTCGCCGAGCTCAGTGTGCAGCGGAATGCCCTCGGTTGTGTCCTCCATGGCGGACTCGGTGTAGCCGAGGATAACCGCAAGCATGTTGTTGAAGTCGTGGGCAATCCCGCCCGCGAGTCGGCCGATGGCCTCCATCCGTTGTGCGTCCCGGAGTTGCTCCTCGATCTGCCTTTGCACCGTCACGTCGCTGAAGGTCGCGGCGAAGCGCCCAGCGTCCGCGCGCCAGGCATGGACCTCGAATTGTTTGCGCAGGTTTTCCACACGGTGCTCGATACGTTCGGGCAGACCGGTCCGCACCACCTGGTCGTAGAACTCGATCCAGCGGGATTCGATGCCGGGGATGATCTCCCTCACCGTCCTGCCGACGATCCTATCGGCGGGAAGCCCCGTCTGTCGCGAAAACGCCGAATTGACCTCCAGGTAGCGAAAATCGACCGGTTGGCCGGCCTCGTCGTGGATCATCTCGCAAAGCGCGAAGCCTTCCTCCATCGATTGGAAGAGATTCCGAAAACGCTGCTCGCTGTGCTGGAGCGCTTGTTCCGCACGCTTGCGCTCGACGATGGTCCAGGCCACGTCGGCGAGGTGCGAGACGATGCGCACGTCTCCGTCGGTATAATCAGTGGCTTTGTTGCCCACCCCGACGATGGACACGATCCGGTTCGAGCGAAAGACCGGTACGACCAGCTCGCGTGTGACCGCGGCGTGTCCCTCGGGCAGGCCCTTGCGATGGGCAAGCGAGGCGTAGTCGTTGTGGATGACCGGCCTGCGCTGACGGACGCAGTCCGCCCAGACGCCAGCCTCGTCGATCGGGTAGTGCTGGCCCTGTCCTTTCGCCGTGCAGAACTCCTGCGTGGTTCGCGTGGACCAGGCCTGGAGCGAGAGCGTGTTCTGGTCGGGCTCGACGAAGTGATAGAAGCCGATCGGACTGTCGGTCAGCTGTCCGAGAAGATCCAAGGTCTTTGGCAGCAGTTCGTCCAGGGAATGCCCCGCCGCATAGTCAAGCAGCTCCGCACGAAATCGAAGCGTATCCTCAAGATGCCGGCGCTCGGTAATGTCCACCAGTGCGGCACGGCACTCGAGGCCGTGGTCTCCGGTGGCCATGGCCTCGATGTGCACCCAAAGCGGGGTGCCGTCGATGGGGCAAAGCGCCACATCGAGGACTTCCTTGGAGAGGGTCGCGAAGACTCTCTGCACGAAGGTGGCGAAGGCTGGGCGAGATTCGGGCGCGACGAAAAAACCGAGGTGCGCCCCGACCAGTCGAGCACGCTCTTGTCCAAGCAGGCGGGCTCCAGCGAGATTCGTTTTCCGGATGGTGCCGCTGCCATCCAGCGTGACGTATCCCACGGGCGCGAAGTCGTAGAGGTCAGAGTAGCGTTCAAGCCCAAGCTCCATCTCCAACCGGGCCGCTTGCAGCTCCTCGTTCTGAAGCTCCAGCTCGATCTGGTGGACTTGCAACTCGTGCACAAGACGTTGCGTTTCCTCGGCCGAGCCACGTCCTTCCGACCCTGGCCCGCCCGTCCTATCGCTCAGGCGCGCCTCCGCGCGCGCCCGCAAGGTGGCTTTGTCCGTCGACGTGTCTGTTCTGGTCCCCATCGCAACTCCCGGTTCAGCGAAACCGAGCTGGCGCCACCTTCCCCGCATGGCGCCATTTGTCGTATCGAGGTGCGCAATTTACCAGACTTTTGCCAGATCGCTCGAATCGGTTTCTGACTCACGACGTGTGCAGTCGGATCATGCGATGACCGTTGCCGCCATTCAAACGATTCGGTGTTCGAGACGGCCTGCCTGGCTGGCTTGTCGGCGCTTCGTCAACAGCACGACGGTGACCCCAACCAGCGTTACAGGAATGACCTGAATCGCGTGATAGAAGATCGCGAAGGCGAAGGCAGGGGCCTTTGCGAAGCCGGCCAGCATCAGAACGGCGACGGCGGCGCCCTCGAATGGCCCGGCGCTGGCCGGGGTCGATGGCAACGCGAGCGCAAGGTTGATGCCGAGCAGGACGACCGTGGCCAGCGGGAGAGGAATCTGTAGTCCCAGCGACCGTGCGCAGAGGAGGATCATGGTCGCCTCGCAAATCCACGCCAGAAGCGACAGCAGCAGCGCCTGCGCAGCGACGCCTGGCTTTGACAGTGCACGAAGACCAGGTTCGAGGCGCACGAGCAGTTGGCGACCTTTCTCGACCCAGCCTGGGCTGCCGATTCGTGGGCGAGCCGTGGTGGCTGCGTCGGCCGCGCGTCGAGTGGTCAGGCGCAGAAGGATCAGCACCGCGATGGCGGCTGACAAGACCACCGGGGTCGCGAGGGTGGCCCAGCGTTGTCCGATGACAAAGCACGACGCCACGAAGCCAATCGCCGCCAGGACCGTCACCTCAAGCAGGTTCTCGACCAGGGTCAGCGCGACAGCGGCCGATTTTGTCACACCGGCGGCGCGTTCGAGCATCCACAGACGTGCCACGTTTCCGCCGCGAAAGGGCGTGAGGTTGTTGATTGCGGACGACGTCAGCAGCGCCACAAATGAGGAAGCAAACGAGAGGTCTCCCCGGAGCAGAATGCGCAGGCGCAGGGCTCGCAGGCTCATCATGCAGGCGTTCAGCGCAACCACGACGGCCGGCAACGCAAATCCCGCCCGCCTGAGTGCGTCGGACATGTCATGCCAGCGCACGCCCCAAGCAACGAAGACCAGCGCGGCGGACAGTATCAGCCCGCGCAGAACCAGCCCCCACCATGGCGCCCACCGGGCGGTCGACTTTTCAGCGTCTGAAGGAGGCATCGGTGGGCCCTGTGGTTGTTTTGCCCGCATCTCGGGCCGTGAGGGAGTGGACTGGCGTGACCGCAAAGGGGCGGACGGCTCGCACCGGAAGCGCCGAGGCCCTCGCCGTCGGAGCCGTCGCGGCTTTGGGCTGTAGGTTCTTCATGATCCATGCGACCCGCGTAGCAGCCGTGAACGTGCTTAGGATCGTGAGCAGCCAGAGGGCGGCTTTCGCAACCACGTAGGAAGGATGGGGCACGAAGCCTTCCGCGCGGTGGCCCAGGTAGGGCGACAGGGCCAGGGCCAAGCTCAAGATGACCAGCCGGTCGGCCCGCTGGATCAGGCCCTCGGAGCCGGAGACCCCGAGCGCCTCGCCGCGCGCTCGCGCATAGCTGGTGGCGAACGACATGACCAAGGCGACCAGCGCCGCAAGCATGGTTGGCGTGCCCGCGTAGTACACGGCAAATCCGCCGAGGATCATGCCGTCGCAGACGCGATCGACGGTCGAGTCGAGGAACGCGCCGGCCTTGCTGACCAAGCCCTTGCTGCGCGCGAGATGCCCGTCCACCACGTCGAAGGTGTTCCCAACGATCAAGAGCGCCGATGCCAGCGCGAAGTGCCCGGTCGCGATGGCCAGGCCCGTGGGAATGCTCGCCACCAGCGAGGCCAGGGTGAACTGGTTCGGCGTCAGCCTGGTTCGCTTGGCCAGTCGCAGAAACGGTGCGAGCAGCCAATAGTAGAAGCCGACGAAGAGCGGGCCGAGCAGACGCCGGCCCGCGCCTTCGTCCTTCGCGGCGGGCAGGGACTCCACGCCCAGGAGCCAAAGACAGACGTAGGTTGCGAAGGGAATCAAGGCGGCGGCCAAGAAGGAGACGAGGAAGACCAGATCCGCGGACGAGCCGCCGAGTCTCACCAGAAAATTCATGACATCCTCCTGCTGCTGCTGTTTGCTAGATTTCCTGCTGTGCGAAGTTGGCGCTGCGGAATTCGCCAGAGCCGTTCGGAAAGGACGACGCCGACGATCTTCCAGTAGGACAATAGGGTCGCGGCGACGAGCGTGAGGAGAGCCCAGGTCTGCTTATTGGCGATGGCTATGCGGTCCATGGTCAATACCCAAATGCAATTGAGCGGCCAGCTGGCATCACGCCATAAAGCCGACGACGCCCGTGTCGGATCGTGTTGGGCACTGGCAACCGGTGTTAGGTTTCGGACAGCGCCGCACGCTTCGGGCGGTGGCGGCTGGAGACTGCGGGAACCAGCAGAAGCGCGGCCAGAAGGCAGCCAACCTCGCCGAAGTTCGCCAGTTTGCCGAAGGAGACCAGCGCACCATTGGACGCAATCAGAAGCGAGCTGTAGCCGATGATGGTGGTCGACGAACAAAGCGCGACCGCGCTCCCGGTTTGCGCGAGCGCGTGCGCGTGGCGCTCGGGTGGCTCATTGGCGACGCGAGCGAAAACGTTTACCGCATAGTCGACGCCGATGCCGAAGGTGATTGGCAACGCGACGAAATTGAGAAAGTTGAGCTTCATGTGCAAAAGCGCGCCCGCGCCCCCCATCCACAGCACACCCACGCCAAGAGACAGCAGCACCATCGCCGAGCTGCGCAGGTTGCGAAACAGCAGTAGCACCATGATGGCGACGCCGAGCATGGCCGCCGCGGTCGCGATGGGGCCGTCGTGCGCAATCGAGCGGAGCATGGCCGCGAAGAGCGAGGTGTGACCCGCGGCGGAGGCGACGTGGCCACTCGGCAGGGCGACGTTTTGGGTCACGTCCGTAAGCCGGATCAGGTTGTGCCCATCCCAATTCGCCCACACGCGGACGGGAAACAGCAAGGCCACCCGACCGGCGGTTCCGTCGAGCTCGCGAAATCGTCGCGCAATCGACTCCGGCAAATCGGCCGGCGTCAGCTTGTGAAGATCGGCGGCAGGCATCCATTCAGCGACCAGCTTGCGATCCGCCGCAGGCAAGCTCTGCATGGCTTGGTCACTCAAGCGTTTGCGGAGGCTTGCTATCAGCGCGAGCTTGGCCTCTTGACCGTTGGGCAAGTAGTCGAACGCCGTCGACACGCTGGAAAGTAGACCGCCGGTGGATTCCCCGGCGGCAACTCGACGCGAACACTCACGGGCCAGGGTCTTGCCGTCCGTTGCAAAGCTGGAATGCGCGCGCGAAAGACCGTCCCGACAGTCCTTTTCGAGCACGGCTTGGTCGAAGAGGGCCGCGTCTTCTGGCGATGCCAGCAGTGCGACGCCAACCGGCGAGATGTCCTGCGGGAAAATTCTTCCCACGCGCGCGTACAGCTCGCCCGCACCGTGCTTACGACTGTGCTGGTTGCGCAGTTTCGAGAAGTCATACTCGAACGGATTCGACACGAGGGGTGCCACGGCGCACGCTGCAATGAGGCTGACGACAGTTACAATTCCAAGCAGCAGGCGCCTGTGCCCGAGCAAAGACTCCGCGACGGCCACCAGCGGACCTCCGGAATGCCGGGGCGCAGGTGGCGGGCTTCTGCGGAGCCTCTCCCAGAGAAGAACCAGGGCCGGACAATAGCTGTACGTCGCCAGCCAACATAGAATCATGCCCGTTCCGCCGACAAACCCAAATTGGCGAAAGCCACGGAACCCGGTCAAGGTCAGGCTGGCGTAGGCAATCCCGGCGGCCAGGGCGGCTGCGAGCGTTGGGCGGACGGTGGCAGCGATGGCCTTGGTCATCGCGCTTGCCGGGGGCTCGGTCGGGGCGCCAAGTCGTTCTTCACGATAACGGGCAAGCAGAATGATGCCGAAATTGATGCCGTTGCCAATGATGATCGATCCGAGGAAGGCAGTGTTGGTGTTGAGGTAGCCGATCGCCAGGGCGGTGATGCCGAACGCGACGGCAACCCCAAGCAGCGTGGGAAAGAAGACGTAGCCGAGCGCGACGACACTGCGGAAATACAGCATGATCACGAGCAAGACCAGCACGGTGCACACAAGGGAGACCCACTCAATGTCGGACTTGAGCGCGTCGTGCTCCTCGATGGCGGTAGCGACGTCGCCGGTGATGCTTGCTTTGACTTCGCCGAAGGACGCTGGGAGGGTTTGATTGATGATCCGCTGCACGTCGTCGCGAATGCGAAATCCGGACGAATCGCCGGTCCCGGACGAGGCGGTCCAGGTGATGATGGCCAGCAAATGCCGGTCCGAGCTCTCGTAGTAGCCGGACGGAAAGGCGTCTTTAGGCTTCTGCGCTTCCAGCTTCTGCCTGAGCTTGCGCAGATCCGTGGACGGGTCGTCGTCTTCCTCACCTTTGTCCGGATCGGCGAAGGGAAGAAACATGGGATTCTTCTTGGAAGCGACGAGTTTCCTGACGTCGTCATCGAGCCGCTGCAAGTCCAGCAGATTCGCGTAGAGGGCCTTGTTGTGCTCGAAGAACGGGCGGCTGGCATCGGCACGGTAGTCGATCGCTCGCAGCTCCGTGCCGACCAGCGGCTGTAGGTTCCTGACCAGCGCCTCGGCGAAGCGTTCGTTCGAGGACGGAGCCGGCCCCTCGACGGCCACCACCAACGTCGACGGTGCGCCAATCTTGTCGCCCAGGTCTTTCAATCGCGCGACTTCCGGATCGTTCTCGGGAAGCAATTCCGTGAAATCCGACCTCAACTGCAGGCGCGAGGCGGTTACAACGCCGAGCACGAACAGAACCAGTGCGCCGACTGAAATCGCCAGACTGCGGCGTGCTAGAAAACCGACGTATCTGGCAAGGAGATCCGTCACGGCTGGACCACTTTGTTGCTATCCTGACGGACGAAGACGCGGACACCGGCGGTCTCGCCCACGGGCCGGTAGTCGTGGTCGAGGAGAGCTTGCAGGCGTGGAAAATTCGACGGTGGAAACTTGCCGTACGCTGCCACATTGCCGGGCGATGTATCGACGACAACACGCGGCCTTCGTTCCGCGACGTCCGCCTCGAACATCGCCCAACTCGCCGGGACGATGTTCGGGGAAGCGTCGACGGAAGGATCGGATTGCGAGGGTGTGGCTGGTGAAAGTCCGGTCATGTAGTTGGAAAAGACAAATCGCGTGCCAAGTGGGCGCTCGGCCACAAAATAGAGGACGGGGAGGTTGCCCCACACGAGCAGACCGTCGCCTGGGCGCGCATGGGCGTTGACGAGGTCGACCATGCGCTGGTAGTCGGGCGCTGGCTCGCCAGCGGCGGCGAATACCGGGGTTTGGAAAATGCCCAGCAGCAAGAACGCAGCCGCTGGCAGCCCAACCGCCGCCGCGACGAGGTGACGACGCGTCCGCCAGAGCTGCGCGGCAACGGGAGCCGCCAGCACCGCCAAGGGCGCGGTGATTTGGTGGAAATAGTGACCGAAGAAGCGACCGCCTGTGGTGATTGCCAGCGCGCTGACCAAGGCCCAAAGAGCGGCAAAGCGAACAAAGCCGGCGCCGTTTCGCGGGGCCGTCGGCTTTCCCGATTTGAGTGCTGCGGCTGCTGCGAGAACCCACAGAAAGGCCGCCGCGCAGACCACAAAGGAAATGCGGATCGCCGCTCGTTTGAGCGTGTNNCCCACGCCGATGGCGGCGATGGCCAGCAAGACGCGAGGCATTCGTCGCCAGTGGGCGGCGGTCAGGCTTGCGGCGTACAAAGCCAGCTGCACGCCAGCTTGGTACTTGAAAAGCGCGGCAATACCGACCAGCCCGCCGGCGGCCAGCAGCGGGCGCAACCGCAAGCTCCTGGCGCCACGTAGGAAGAACAGCACGGATGCCGAAAGCGGCAGCATCATGAACAGCTCGCAATTGGCCGCCAGGGCATCGAAGGGCAGTAGCGTGGTCGTGAAGACTGCGTAAAGAAGGGCTGCCCAAAATGGCGCGCGCGAATCGGCCGACAGACCGGCGAATTCACGAACCACGCACCGAAGAATCAGCGCCGTCGCAAAGACAACGGCGATGGTCAGCAGATGCAAGAGCAGCATGCCCCCACGCGGTCCGCCGACGGCTTGGGTGAGGGCGTAGACGACATAGACGAGCGGCGGCTTGTGGTCGACGACATCGCGATACAGCGTCCGGCCTGCTAGCATTTCCCGGGCGACGACGGCGTAGATGGCTTCGTCATCGGAAAGACACGATCGCACCAGCGAGACGGCACGAAGGCCAAAGCAAACCAGGGCGATGACCCACGCTTCGAAGCGCGGAAGACGTGTGGCAGACGCTTTGGCCGTCATCGGTTTGCGCAACTTGCGTCCTTGGTTCCGCCCAGAATCTCGTCGTAAACACGCAGGACTTGGTCGGCGACCACGGGCCAATCGAATCCTTCTGCGGTGGCACGACCCGCCTCCGAGCAACGGCGCCGCAAGCAGGAATCTTCCAGCAATTGTCGGGTGCGCTTTGCGAGCTGCGAGCAGGTCGGGTCGGAAGCGACGTCGATCATGAACCCTTGCACGCCGTCCTTCATGACGTTGCGAAATCCAGGCGTGTCGGCCGCGACCACCGCGCAACCCGCCGCCATCGCCTCGACCACGATGATGCCGAAGGTTCCGCCGACCGCCGGACAGAGCAACACGTCGCCGGAAGCGTAATACGACGGACGTTCGTCGCTTTCGACAAAGCCGACGAAATGTGCGTCCGCGCGCAATTCCGAGGGAACCATCGATTCGTACATGGGACGCAAGGGCCCATCGCCGACGAGAATCAGGCGCGCGTCCGTGCCGGATCGTCGCACGGCGACCCACGCCGTGATCACGCGATCGACGCCGTTGCGCGGATCGAAGCGGCCGACGTGAAGCACGCTTGGCCGACCGTCGTCGAATTCCGGTCGCCTTTTCCCCGAGCCGAACATCGACACGTCGACGCCATTGGGAATCACGCGCCAGCGCGCCCTGAAGTAGCGGCGCAATCCGCGCAACGCGGTTTCCGATACCCCAATCGCGGCATCGAGGCGGTCGAGGTACGGCTGTAGGAAGCGGGCGAAGGCGAAGTAGAGGACGCTGCGCTGGAAATCGCTGTGAAAGGTCCCCACGTTCGCGCAGTCGGAAGCGCGCAACGCGAGCAAGGGCAGGGTGGGCATCAGCGGCGAATGCGCGTGCAAGACGTCGAACCGCTCGGCGCGCACGACTTCCTCGATCCTTCGCGACAAGGCGGCTCCGACCGAAGCGCGGGCGATCGAGCCGCCGGACAAGAGAGGGATGGAGCTCCCGATGCGGATCACGCCGTTTTGCTCGTCGGCCCTGCGTTCGTTTGATGCGGGACCGCGGCAGCGCGTGGAAGCCAGGCCGTCCTCGACCGTCGGGGCGAGGATGCGCGCGTCGTGACCCAGCTTGCGCACAGTGCGGGCGAAATGGTGAACGTGCTCCTGAATTCCGCCCAGGGTTGGGTAGTAGTATTCGGTAACGATGCCGATCTTCATGCCGGGGGAGTAATGCAAGATGGTGGCCAGCGATCCGGGGCGTGCTGGAAACGCGCCCGTTCGCTGTCTACCTGCAGCTCCCCGCTGTATTTGTCGCTGGTCGATTCGGGTGGTGAAGATGTCGAGATTTCACCACTCGCATGCTCCGTCGCCGGGTGCAGCTTGGCTGCCGCTACGCCGGTACGTCGTCGCCCACGAACATCTTTTCGGCTTCTTCAATATGCGAGACGACTTCTTCGGCGACTTGGTCCAGGCATTCCGGCGCCAAGCCCATCAGGTTCCAAGCCTCCTCGCTGAAGCGAGGGAGCCGGACTTCGCCGTTGCTGCCCAGGCCCAAAGACAGCGCCAACAAATCCGCGACGTGAACTACCGCGGTGCCCGTCGTGTGTCGGCGATGGCCTGGATAGTGATGGCTGGCCGCCACGTCCTTGAAGAACTCAGGCAGCCGCCACAGCGACATGATGGCAGAACCCACCGCCCCATGATCGCAGCCGATGGTCGCGCGCTCGGCGTCTTCCAGCGAAAGCGTCGTGTTTCGATGGCGTTCAAGCGCCGCCTGCGAGCGGTCGGGAAGCAGCTGGTAGAGCACGAGGCTGCCGATGTCGTGGAGCAACCCGGCGACGAAGAAGCGCTCGGTGTTGCTCTCGCGCCGAAGCGTCGCAAACGAACGCGCTGCAATTCCACAGGCCAGGCTGTGGCGCCAGAATGAACGCATGGTAACCAAGTGGGCGTCCACGCCCTGGAATTGCGTAAGCACCACGGTGGCCAACACCAGATCGTGCAATTGCCGAGTGCCGATGATCCGTACCGCCTCCTCCAGCCCTTCCACCCGTCGCGGGAAGCCGTAGAAGGCGCTGTTCGCAATGCGCAACAGACGGGCAATCAAGCCTTGGTCGTTGCGCAGAATTTTGGTGATATCAGCGGCCGACGAGGATGGGTTGCTGATGGTCTTTTCCAGGCGCGTGTAGACGCTGGGCAAGGATGCCAAGTTTCCTGCTTTGCCCGCGATGGTTTCCGGCGAGATGGGGGGGCCACCTGGTTTGGCGCTTTCGCGTGGACCGCCTTTGCCCACCGTAATGATGAATGGCTTTGCTGGCGCGGTGCCAAGTTTTTCTGCGAACCGCGCCGCAGCTGTGGTCAACGCTACCAGCACCGGATGATTGTCTCGATTGGCGGAAGTCTCACTGGCGTCGGGCAGGCCGGGTGGTGAGTCCGAACCTGCCGTCCCAGAACCCCCGGCCGTTTCTCCATTGACCGGAACGCTGGTGATACCCCAAGCCCGAAGCAGCGTAGGGTGGAGCCGCCCGACGACCGTGCCCGCCGCGAGAATGACCTGTCCGCGCGAGTTGCTCACGTCCGTGGCAATCGTCTGTCCGATCTGAAGCTCACCGAGTGGAAGAACCGGCATGTCCCCGATCCAGAGATCTCGGCAGATCTTGGACTTTTCCTGAATCTGGCTCGTCGGAAGCAGTCGTCCCTCTGAGCTTCTTCCGAACAATCGATCCCACCTTCCCACCCGCGCATCTCGGCGTGTTGCAAGCGTCGACTACGAGAAGAACGTCACCTGACCCCAAGTACCGGAGACCACGATGAAGTACCTCACGCTCGCGCTCGTTCTGGTGAGCGCTTGCACGCGCAGCAATTCAGGCTCGAACAACAATCCCAGCGCCGCCGGAGGCAGCGGTGGGAGCACGGGCGTGACTCGGGGGACCGGCGGGAGGACCGGCGCGGGTGGCTCGACCTCGACTAACACCGTCACCGTGACGGTGACCTTGACGATGTCGCGGACCGCCACGGGGACCCTCTCGAGCACGGGCACCACAACCAGCACGGCCACCGCCACCTCCACGGATGGCTCGGGGACGGCCACCGTGACCGCGACCGCGACGGTGACCAACACGGCGACAGGAACGCTGACGACCACCACCACTGGCACATCGACCACGACCCTCGGTCCAGCCCCAACCTACGTGCCACCGCCCTACCCGACGGGACCGATTCCCCCAGGGACCAGCCCGGTGCTGGTCGAAACCACCGGAAAGTGGCACACGGCCTTGGATCCCAATACCGGGCGTTTCGCGTTCGTCGATCCCAAGGGTTACGCTCGGGTGCTTCGTGGCGTGTCTATGACCGGCATGGAGTCGGGGACACCCGGTGATGCCTCAGGCGGCGGTTTTTGGATGTACGATCCAAAGGACAATGGAACCGCACCGCAGATCATCGAAAGCGTCGTGACCGCCCTCGACCAGACCTGGAACCCGGGCATCATTCGCGTGCCGATCTGCGGCTCAGCGTGGGCGACGCCGTACATGGTCCACGATTGGAGCGACAACAACATCATGAGCTATCGCGACTGGGTCGATCTGGTGGTGAAGAAAGAGCGGTCGCTCGGCCGCGTGGTCATCATCGACCTGCACCTTTGGCAGATCGCCCCGCTGTCCAGCGCGGCGAACGGCCAAAAGCGCATCAACGACCAGACCGGTCAACCCTACAAAGATCGCGTGGACGGGTGCATCGGCTACCAGAAGCTGAACAACAAGGACACCTGCGCGACCGTCGACTGGGTGCAGACCGACCCGAAGAACTGGACCTGCACCGTGGCCAACGCCGAAGGCATCACGCTTCAGAACGCGCACTTCAATCGCGAGAACATCGCCAAGATGTGGGCCCAGATCGCGGCTCGCTACAAGGACGACAGCGGTGTGTTCCTCGAACTGTTCAACGAACCTTACGAGCACGTCGACACGGGCAAGGCCTTCGGCACCGCCGCCATCGCCGAAAACAAGGTGTTCCCTGATGAGGACAAGTACGACTGGGACATGTGGACGACGGTGATGAACCGCTGGCTCACGGCCGTGCGCGACGAGGGCGGCGCCGACAACGTGGTCCTCATCAACGGGCTCATGTGGGGCTATGCTTTCCACGGCCCCATCGCCAATCCGGACCTCTACCTGCCTTGGGTAAAGAAGGGATACAAAAACATCGCCTACGGCTTTCATCCGTATCAGCACGGCACGTGTTGCGGCGAAGTCGGCGTCGACAAGGATCTCAGCAAGGACGATCCGTACCATCAGACCTACTGCCGCTATTTCAAGAACGGCACGCCTTCGTTGCCTGCGCCGCTGGTCAGCTACCTGCCGTCGAGTGGACCCAATGACCCGATGATCTGCGGCCAGATCGGCTATGAGCGCACGCGTCCGATGGGCATGCCGCCGTGCCGCTGGATCGCCACCGCCTACAATCCGAACGGCGGCCCCGGCCTTTGCGTGGGCCAGCCTGACGTGTGCGAGCCTTTGACCAAAGAACAATGCGACGTCGTGGACCGTGGCTCGCCCGACGCGGGCGGATGGTCGCGCTACGTATTGCCCATGACCAAGTTCGGCCCGGTCATTGCCACCGAGTTCGGGTCGTTCGACTGCAGCTCGCCCTTCGTCAGCGAGTTCATGAGCTACTCGGACACCTTCGGCGTCTCCTACACCGCGTGGGCACTGTGGCCGCAGAACAACGGCGGCACGCTCAACATGGGTTCCTGTTCGTACCCCGCGGTCAACGAAGCCTTCCCGAATTTGAACAAGCCCTACGATACTGATTTCAAGGCCTGTCGCAACCTCTCCGATTGCGTGAAAGCCATGGGGCAGCCCATGCGCTGGGCTGGCCAAGCGGTGTTCGAAAACATCCGCAAGCACGCCAACGA
>PMLH01000289.1 GCA_003159055.1 Myxococcales bacterium | reverse complement strand
CGAGATACCGTCGGCTCGTCGCATCCTCCACGGCGAAATACCACTGCAACCTCGGCTGCTCATTCGCCGAGGCGCTCGCCATCGACAGAAAGGCGTCGAGCTGTTCCTCGGTATCGAGAAAGAGCAGCATGTGCCTGATCTGGTCGGGATCCTTCACGATGGCGAGCAGGGGCTCGCGGTCACTCGATTGGACCTCGCGGATGAGGAGTCTCTGGGTGCGTATCGGATCGATGCGTGGCATGTCGCGGGTGCAGCGGAGGATACCGGTCATTGCGATCGCGAGCCAAGCAAAAGAGGGGAGTCGGTCTCTCCCGTCGGACCAGCCAATTTCAGTTGCGGCATGCCGAGAAGTCGCCGGTGCAGGCGTAGCACGCGTATTCCTCGTCCCCGCAGATGGCCACTGGATCGGCCGAGATGGCGCCCGTGCGGTCACAAGTGAACCTGACCTTCTCCTCCACGCAGCCACTCATGGTGTCCATCTCCGAAATGCAGTCGGGATAGTCCATGCGGTAGGCGAGACAGCCTCGCTTGCAGGTGGCCGCGAAGTCGGCCGCGGTCTGCGAACAGGCTGCGTTCACCTGCCGGTCGCAATTGGATTCGCAGGTCTTCTCGCTGGGTCGGGGCTTCGATGAGCTGAAACAGCTACCGGACGCTGCGATCGACAGCAGCGCTGCAAGCAGTGAGCAGGCAGGAATCCACGACATCGCGATGAATGTGAGGCGGCTCTCATCTTTGCGCATCCGCTCCATCAAGGCAACCAGCTCACCTGCTACTTGAACCATTCCCACGCGCCAGTGCAAGCGCGGAGAGAGGCGATCCACGCAAGAATGAAGGGCCCTCCCAGCCGATTGAATTCCTGTGCTGAGCAGGTTCAGGCTATCCTGCCCGGCCATGGCAACTTCGCGCAACCCGATCTGGGCCGAGCTGATCCAGCTCATTCCCGTCATCAGCCTCGCGTTCCCTTTCATTCTCGCGGGCAGGGTCGATCTTGGCCAGGCGGGATGGGGATTTCTCGTCGGCGCGATCCTCGCCGTTCCGATTTCCGCCGTGGTCATGGCACGCGGCAAACTGCTCAACCCGATCCTCGTCGGGGCCGGACTTTGGCTCGGCCTCGGCGCCGTTGCTTTCCAGATTCCCGTCGCGCCGCTGGCCGACTGGATGGTCCGGACGCAGGGCTTTGGGCTCTTTGTGGCCGCCTTCCTTGTCGGGCTGGTCGCCACGTTCTTCCTCCCTCAGGGCTACATCGCGTGCGGCAGTGGCGACCCGCGCTGGATTCGGCGCACCTCGCTGGGCTTGCTTGCGTTCACCGCCGTCATCGTGGCGTGGTCTTGGATTTTCAGAGCCAACGTTCGTCTGGGTGGTGGATTGCCCTTCATCGCCCTCAACCTCACCAGGCGCGTCGTCGCCAGGCGAGCCCCGGTGTAGCCCGCCGGGTTTCCATTACCGTCAACTCGGTGCTATGACGGCCTCGCCATGGAAGAACTCAAGCTGCGCTACGGTTGCAACCCCCACCAGGCCCCGGCCCGTATCTACACGCGCGATCGCGCCCTGCCCTTGCGCGTGCTTTCGGGATCGCCCGGGTACATCAACTTGCTCGACGCACTCAACGCCTGGCAGCTCGTGCGCGAGTTGCGTTCGGCGCTGAAGCTGCCCGCGGCGACGTCCTTCAAACATGTCAGCCCGGCGGGAGCCGCGGTGGCCGTGCCGATGAGCAAGGAGGTCCAGCGCGCCTCGTTTGTCGACGACTTGCCGCTCTCGCCCCTTGCCACGGCGTACGCACGTGCGCGCGGCGCCGACCGGCTGTGCGCGTTCGGTGACTTCGCCGCGCTGTCGGACGTGGTCGACGTGCCGACCGCGAGCGTGCTCAAGCGCGAAGTGTCCGACGGCGTGATCGCGCCTGGCTTCGAGCCGGCAGCGCTGGAAATCCTGCGCAGCAAGCGGAACGGCACTTACTGCGTGCTGGAAATCGATCCAAGCTGGGAAGCGCCCGAGACCGAGACCCGCGAGGTGTTCGGCATTGCCTTCGAGCAGCGGCGAAACCAGGTGGTGCCAGGCCCGGGCCACCTGGCCAACATCGTGACCCAAAACCGCGACCTGCCCGAAGCGGCCTTGCGCGATTTGATTCTGGCGCTCATCACCCTCAAGTACACGCAGTCGAATTCCGTGTGCTTCGCCTACGACGGACAAGCCGTCGGCATCGGCGCGGGCCAACAGTCGCGCATCCACTGCACCCGGCTGGCGGGTTCGAAGGCGGATCGCTGGTTCTTGCGCCAGCACCCTGCAACCTTGGATCTACCGTTCCGCGCTGGCGTGGGACGGCCCGAGCAAAACAACGCCATCGACCTCTTCCTCGAAGACGCGCTGTCGCCGGCCGAGGAAGCCGATTGGCTGACCAACTTCGCCACGACGCCCAAGCGACTGACCCCCGAGGAAAAGCGGGTCTGGCTGTCGCGCCAACAGGGCGTGAGCCTGGCGTCGGACGCCTTCTTCCCCTTCCGCGACAACGTCGACCGCGCCTCGCAAAGCGGCGTGAAGTACATCTCGCAACCGGGCGGCTCCGTCCGCGACGACGTGGTTATCCAAGCCGCCAACGAATACGGCATGGTCATGGCGATGTCGAAGCTGCGACTGTTCCACCACTGAGGGAGCTGGCCGTCCGGCATTCATGGCGGCAGGAGGACGACGCGCAAGCCAAGACCATGGCCATCGTATCTCTTGACGCCGAGACAGCCACAAGTGAAGGTGGGCACCGAAAAGAGCATCTGGAGTTCCACAAGTTTGCCATCCGACAGCAACTACGACTTCGTCGTCCTCGGCGGCGGCTTGGCGGGTCTAACTTTTGCGCTCGAAGCCAGTCGTCGCGGCCGCAGCGTCATCGTGCTGGAGAGCGAAAGCCAGGTGGGCGGCCTGGCGCGCACCATGCGGTTCGGCGACTTCCGCTTCGATATCGGCGGGCATCGCTTTCATAGCCGATGGCCGGAGATCACCCAATGGGTCTTGGACCTGCTCGCGGGCGAGGTCTGCGAAGTCGGGCGGCGCAGTCGGATCCGACTGGATGGCGACTACATCGACTACCCGCTGCGCTTCCCCAACGCGCTCACGGCGTTTTCGCCCTTGCGAGCAGCGCGCATCCTCGCGAGCTATTTGCGCGCGGCTCTCCTCTCTGCTCGCAAGCATCCGGACGTTTCGTTTGAAGACTGGATCGTCCGGCGTTTCGGCCGCGCGTTGTTTGACATCTATTTCAAGCCGTACACCGAGAAGGTTTGGGGCATGCCCTGCGATCAGATCTCGGCCGATTGGGCCAGCCAGCGCATCCGCCTGCCCAGCTTGCGGGCTGCCGTGGTTGGCAGCTTGCTGCGCCGGCCGGCGACACCATCGACCCTGGTGGCCAGGTTCCTGTATCCGCCGCTGGGCATCGGCGAGCTGCCCGAACGCATTGCCGAGGCGGCAAGAGCCACCGGCCGGGCGACCGTGCACGTCGGCAGTCGGGTTCTGCGGGTCGAGCCACAGACTGGGGAGCGCGGCTGGCAGGTTGCATTTCAAGGAACGACAGGCGACAGCGCGGTGAATGGCCGGCAGGTGGTGTCGACCCTGCCGCTGGACGGACTGGTCGGCATGCTGCCCTTTCCGCGGGCAGAAGCCGACCAGCTCAAGGCCGGCCTGCCCTATCGAAGCCTGACCTGCGTCTTCCTGTCGGTGGATGGCCCGCGCATCAGCAACGATACCTGGACCTATTTCCCGGATCGGCCCCTCCTGCTCGGCCGCACCCACGAGCCTGCCAATTGGAGCCAGCGGATGACCCCTAGGGACGGGTCGTCGCTGTGCGTGGAAGTATTCTGTTCGGAAGGCGACGAGGTGTGGCGTCGGCCCGATGGCGACTTGGTCGAGACTGTCGTCGCGGAGCTGGACCGATTGGGTTTCTTGCCCCGAAATCGAGTCAGGCAGGCCTGGCTCTTACGCGCTTCGCACGCCTATCCTGTGTACCGGGTGGGCTACGCCGCACCGCTGACCCGCGCAACCTCCACGCTCGCGCGCTGGTCGAGCCTCCACCTTCTCGGCCGCACGGGCAGGTTCCAGTATCTCAACATGGACGCGGTGATTCGCGACAGCTTGCAACTGGCCAAGGGGTTGTGCCAGCCGAGATGATTGCGCGCGGACAGAGCGCGGTTCGCAACGTAGGCGCGCTGCCTTTCCGATTTCTGCGCTCATCGGCCCTTGTCGAGTCTGCACGTTTCTGTGCGGCGGTTTTGGGCTACGGTGGGCTCCTCTTCCTGTTCCGCTTGGTCACCGTGGACGAACCGCGTTCCGTGAAGCGAGCGCTGTGGCGCCGGCCTTCGGGCGCATCGGGCGCAAACGCCGGCGCTGCAAGGAATCCCGCATGCGCCTCTCCGTAATAGTGCCGGTCCGCAACGGAGGCGACGACCTCGGGCGCTGCTTGCAGGGGCTTGTCGCCTCGCTGCGAGCGCCCGACGAAATCATCGTCGTCGACGACGGCTCGACCGATGGCTCGGCAGCTTGCGCGGCGGCGTATGGCGCGCGCGTGCTCGCGACCGACGCCGGTCCGCGCGGCCCCGCGCATGCCCGCAACTGCGGAGCGGGTGTGGCCACGGGCGATGTGCTCGTGTTCATCGACGCGGACGTCGTGGTCCATGACGACACCCTGGCGCGTATGGAATCGGTCTTCGCAGATGGGCCTGACCTGCAGGCGCTCTTCGGCAGTTACGATGATCGTCCACCGGCGCCGGGCCTCGCCAGCCGCTACAAGAACCTGCAGCACCACTATGTCCATCAGCACGGCAATCGGGATGCGGCGACATTCTGGGCCGGCTGCGGCGCCATCCGGCGCACGGTTTTTCTTACGGCGGGCGGCTTTGATGAAAGCTACCGCCAGCCCAGCATCGAAGACATCGAGCTGGGCATGCGCCTGCGGCAAGCTGGCCATCGCATTCGGCTGTGTCCTGCGGTGCAGGCGACCCATCTCAAACGTTGGACCTTGGCCAGCCTGTGGCGGACGGACATCTACGCCCGCGCCGTGCCCTGGACACGCCTCATTCTGCGACAGGCGCACGTGCCGTCCGACCTCAACCTCGGCTGGCGCAGTCGCCTCGGTGCCTTGGCGGCCTGGATGATGGTCGGCTTTGCCTTGCTTGCGCCCGCGCTTCTTGCCGCTGGTGCAAGCGGCTGGGCCACCGGGATGGCGGTTGGCGTGGCGGCAGCTTCGGTGAGCGCGGCAGTCCTCAACGCCGATCTCTACCTCTTCTTCTTGCGGAGACAGGGTGTCGGTTTCGCCTTGGGCGCGGCGCTGCTACACTCGGCCTATCTGCTCTACAGCAGCGCGATCTTCGCCAGTCTTTGGGCCGCGTACAAATGGAAGTCCAGGTTTGGAAGTCCAGGTTGAAGTAGCAATGCTGCGGGCTAGATCCCGCTGCCGTCGGAAAAATTGATTCCGCAGTATTGCGGGGCGTTTGGGCCTTCCAGCACCCGCAGGTGGCGCCACCGGCCCGCGCGAACGTCTTCGCCCGGCCCAATGGGCGTCGTGCACGGATAACACCCGATGCTCGCGTAGTCCTTCGCGTACAAGGGATGAACCGGCAGCTCATGCCGGGCGGTGTACGCGTCGATGTCGCTCTTCTTCCAGTCGAAAAGCGGAGACAGTTGATAGCCGCCAGTTCGCAGATCGCGGCCGAGCGCACGCAGGTTGGCACGCTTTCCGCCTTCCTCGCGCCGCAGACCGTTCACCAGCACGGGCGAAGGCTTCCCGGCAAAGTATTTCAAGAGCGGCTCCTCCTTGCGCATGCGGCAGCATTCCGGCTGGCCGTCGCTGCAGGAAAACAGCTTCTTGCCGAAACGGCCTTCTTGCTCCTCGATGGTCAGCTCGGGATAGAGCGTGACCAGGTTCAAACGCCACCGGCGCATCAATTGGTCGCGCAGGCGAAGGGTTTCAAAAAAATGGTAGCCGGTGTCGACGAACAGAATCTCGTTCGCAAGTCCCAGCGAATGAAAGATGTGCATGAGCACGACCGAGGTGCGCTGCATGCTTGACAAAAGGACCACGCTGGTCCCGAAGGTATCCACCGCCCAGCGCACCCGATCCTCGGCGGAAAGGCTTGCCAGATCCGCGTTGGCGCGGTCGCTGTCGAAGCGTGTATCAGCCATGGCTGCACGCGCCTTCCCGGTCTCGGCCGATCGAGTCAGCGCAACAAGTCCATGTCCGGTCTAGAAGACCAGATTCCATGCCGGTGACACCATGTTCTCCACGTTGCATCCGGTTATCTTCGCTGCAGCTCCGCAATGTTAGCATAAGTGTCCTGTTTAGCAGACGCTTACAGCACGTGCAATTCCGATATCGAAGCACCTCCGCCAGCGCCGGTCAGACTTGAAAATGCGCCAGGCGTGGCAGTGACAAGGGCGGCTGGCTTTCGGCGTGATGGGCTTCCAGGTATGCGTAAGCCGCAGCCACCGCCTCCATCGTGCTGGACCCGCTCTGCTGGCGTTCGGAGAAGATTTGGGTGGGCTCAAGACGATCGAGCGCCCCCGCCGCGCGCAGCCCTTCCAGCAGATCGTGGCGAACGCCCGCGAGTATCACTCTGACGCCGACTGCTTGCATGCGCCGAATGAACAGATCGATCTCGCGCATGCCGACCGCGTCGGGATTTCGCAGTCGCTTGACCCGCAAGACGATGACCTTGGCACCCGCGGCAGCGCGCTGTTCGAACCAATTCAGATGTTCTTCGAGGGCCATCGTCGAGCCGAAGAACAGCTCGCCTTCCAGGCCGAACAGCAGCAGGTGCTCGCTCGCCGTTTCACCGTCCGCGCGTTCGTGAACCACGCCGTTCTGCTGCACCACGAATTCGGTGCGGGTCATGCGCCCGGCTCTCGGCACCGCAAGCAAGAACGACGCGAACACGCCAATCACGATGCAAAACTCGATCGAGACACCAACCGCAGCGACGGCCGTGGTCAAGACGATGAACGCGTCGAACTTGGTGGCGCGCAGATGGAAAGGCAACGCATGCCAGTCGACCATGCCGAGCGCGGTGACCATCAGAATGCCGGCCAGGGCCGAGCTGGGAATGAAATGTGCGTAGGGTGCGAACAGAACCGTAATCAGGAGAACCGCGACCGCTGACCACACGCCGGACCACTGGCTGAACGCCCCTGCGTGGTGATTGATCGCGGAGCGCGTGAGCGAGCCCGAGCCGGGAATGCACTGAAAGAAGCTGCCCGCTAGATTCGCCAGGCCTTCGCTTAGGCACTGCTGATTGAGGTCGAACTTCTGCCCGGTCTTGCCCGCCAGGTTCTTGGCCATCGCCAAGGCTTCCAGAAGTCCCAGCGTGGCGATGGCCAGCGCGCTCTCCGAAAGCTCGCGCCAATATGCCACCGGTACATGCGGCCACGCTGGCGCCGGTAGTCCCCCGCGAATGGTTCCGACCACGCGCACGCCCTGCCGGTCCAAGCGGAAAGCGGCGACCAGGCAAGCGGCAGCGATCACCGTGACGAGCAGCTCGGGAAACAGAGGCCAGCGCAGTCGTTTCTTCAAGGCCCGCAATCCCAGCACCATCGCGATAGCGCCCGCGCCGATGAGCAAGGTGGCCGTGTGGGGGTAGCCGCTTTGGGTCCAGGTCTGCCAGGTGCGGAGCAGAAAGTGGCGGTGCGCCGATCCGACGGAGGCCCAGCCGAGAAGATTGCGCATCTGGTCGATGACCAACAGCAAGCTGGCGCCCAAGGTGAAGCCAACCACCACCGAATGCGAGATGTAGCGGGTGAGGTCACCCAGACGAAAGAGCGTGATCAGGGTCTGAAACCCGCCGACCAGCAGCGCCAGGGCAAACGCGCCGGCCAGCTTCTGCTCCACGGGCAGCGGCGCCAGCGCGCTCAGCACAGCAATGGAAATCACGTTGGTGGGCCCGTTGATGAGCTGGCGCGACGAAGCGAACAGCGCACCCACCGCGGTCATCACCACCGCGGTGTACAGGCCGTGGACGGGCGGAACTCCCGCCGCGACCGCGTACGCCATCGCCTGCGGCACCGCGACCGCCGCCACGCTGAGCCCGGCGAAAAAGTCCGCCCGCGCAGCCAGCATCGAATAGCCGCGCAGTGCCTGAATGGCTGGAATTCGTCGGCAGAGCAGGCGCGCCAAGGGATGGGCAGGCAGCGGGCGTGGCATTGAGGATTTCCTAGCATGCGGTCAAAACCCGCGACGCGAAATAGGAGTGCGGCGGCCCGGTTTTGCGCTCGTGGCCGACCGTGGTCGTGGTCGTAGCAACTTTTCCGGCGTGCGGCCGACAATTGTGATTGCGCCCGTGAGCCTGCCTGCGCCTGGCCCAGGGCTGCGGCACAAAACTCACCGCTTGCCAAGATAGCCTCGTTGCAGCACGATAGCTGACGTCTGCGGACAGGCCCCTGCAGAAAGAGCATTATTGATGAACATGCGTAGGTTTGGCTTCTCCTCGGTTTTGCTAGCGATCTTCCTTCCTCTCGCTTTCGCGCCCGCCGCACGAGCGGGCGGCGAGGACGCCAAGGAGCGCGCGGCTCGCAAGGCGTGCTTGTCGGGCAACTACCAGAAGGGCGTCGAGC
Source organism: Myxococcales bacterium (assembly GCA_003159055.1). Next base: position 3,656 of record PMLH01000289.1, on the reverse strand, counting down.
TTCTGTCCGACCTCTTCGTCAAGACCGAAGATCCTATCTACATCTACAATCAAGGACGCTGCTTCGAGCAAAACGGGCGCTCCGCAGAGGCGATCAACCGCTTCCGCGAGTATCTGCGCAAGGACAAGAAGATGAGCGCCGACGAGAAGGCCGATGCCGAGAAGCACATCGCCGACTGCCAGGCGCTGCTCGGCCAGAAGTCGGCGCCCGAAACTGGACAGACGCCCGCTGTGCCCGAGCCCGCCCAGGTCGCGCCGAAGCTGGCACCGGAGACTGCGCGCGAAAGCACGAGCACGCCGCTGCCGAAGGTCGAGGTTACGCCGCCTGCGACCGTGCCAGCGACGGAACCAACCAGCCCGCCACCGACCGCAGCGACCGTGGCGCCTGCCCCAGAGCAAGGGGTGACCCAGCACTCCCCCTCGGCGCAGAGCCCTGGCCGCAACCTGCGCATTGCGGGCATCGCGTGCGGCGTGGTGGGCCTCGGGGCGATCGGGACCGGTGTCTACTTCTATACCCGGGCACGCTCGTATTCCGACAAGGTCTCGGGCCAGATCACGCCCGATCCGTCCGACGACTCGGCCGGTAAGACTGCCCAGACCATGCAGTGGGTGTTCTATAGCGCCGGCGGCGCCGTCCTCGCGACAGGCATCGTCCTGTACGCCCTTGGCTGGCCGAGTAGCGACAGCAATCGGCCCGTTTCTGGCATCGCGCCGTTGCTTGGACCTGGCCTGGCCGGGATTTCCGCGCAGGGAGCTTTCTGATGCGCAGGCGGCTTTGCGTTTCGGCCGTATTCCTGTTCCTGGCCCAGTCGTGCGGCTACGACCCGCATCCCAAGGGTGACCAAGGCGGATTCGACGGCGCGCCGAGTGGCGTCGACGGCCCTCGCGGCGTTGGTGAAGTCGGCTCCCTGGACGGAACGCTTGGATCCGCAGAAAGCGGTGGAGACATCGATGGGCCGGGCGGTCGCCTGGACGTAGGTTTCGCGACCGCGTACGACGGAGGGCCGGATGGCGTGGCCGACGTTCCTGCCGTCATTGACGCGGACAAGGACGCTCCCGGCGACGGCACCGGCGGTGCCGGCGGAGTTTCTGGGGGTGGAGGAATCATCGGAGGCGGCGGAGACGGCGGTCTTGGCGGTTCCGGCGGAACGATAGGCATCGACGCTCCAATCACGACGGGCGGCACCGGCGGTGCCGGCGCTGGCGGAGCAACCAACGCCGACGCCCCCATCACCACCGGCGGCGTCGGGGGCAGCACCAGCAATGGCGGTGTGACCGGCTCGGGCGGACAGAGCGGCAGCGGCGGCGTGACTGCAAGCGGGGGAGCTTCAGGGACCGGCGGTATCATTGCTTCGGGCGGAATAGCCGCGTCCGGCGGAGCCACCAGCGATGGTGGAGCCGGTGGTCCGGGCACGGGCGGAGCCAGCGTGAGCAGCGGAGGCGCCCCGGGCACCGGCGGCACGACTGCAACCGGCGGCACGACCTCGACCGGCGGCGCGACCTCGACCGGCGGCGCGACTGGCACTGGCGGGGCCAGCGGCACCGGTGGAGCGACGGCAGTCTGCTCGGGAAACACCACGAAGTGCTTGGGTGATCTTCTGCAGCCTTGCACCAACGGACAGTGGGGCGTCGCGGTCGCATGCGAGGCACATCAGACCTGTATGGGGCCCGACGGAAATGCTCAGTGCACGTGCAAGGTGGATCCCGCTTGCCTCTCAACCGGAGACACATGCCTGAATGGATCGACACTGGCCAGCTGTGCACAAGATTCTCAGAACTGCTTTTACCAATTGGCAGCGGTGACCTGCGCGACAGGGCTGGTGTGTGAACGCTACTCGCCAGCCGGGTGTCTGGATCCCCAATGGGCACAGTGGCCGATGCCCAACAGTCAGGTCGACGTGACTGCGGGTGCTCCGAACCTGGAGAGCTACACCGACAATGGGGACGGCACGGTCACCGACAACGTCACGGGTCTGATATGGCAGCAGGTACTTCCGTCCTCCCAGTACACGTGGGCACAGGCAGTCGCTTTTTGCCCAACGCTGAACCTCGCTGGGCGCAACGATTGGCGCCTTCCGTCGAACAACGAGCTCCGCTCCCTGGTGGACACCGGCCAGGCCAATCCAAGCATTAGCATCACGTATTTCCCCTCCACACCGGCGTCCCGTTTCTGGACCTCAACTCCGTCGGCTCCTTTTTCGGACTCGGCGTGGGTCGTCGATTTTGCCTCTGGCGAGTCATATTATCCCGGCGTATCCATTTCATACAACGTTCGTTGCGTGCGCTAGTGAAGGCGAACAGGAGAAGTTACAATGAGAACGAGCGCTTCCCGATCTTTTGGCGTGATGACGATCGTCTCTCTCTGGTTGATGGCTCCTGCCGAGGCCAGTGCGCCAGTTGGGCAATACACGATCTCGAACGGCACCGTTTACGACACAAGGACCAAGCTCACTTGGCAGCAGAACGCCCCGTCGACGGAATACAGCTGGTCCGAAGCTAAGGCCTACTGCGCGGGAACAGGTGCAAGCCTGCCCGGCACGGGCTGGCGCGTTCCTACCATCAAGGAGTTGCAGAGCATCGTTGATGATACGACATGGGGACCAGCGATCGACAAAACGGCTTTTCCAGCAACAGCTGCTGGATATTATTGGTCGTCGTCTCCGCGAGCCCGCACGTCGTCTAGCGTGTGGGTAATAAACTTCTCTCAGGGCGATTGGGTTGCATATGACGTCACTCTCGCATACGCATTCAACGTCCGTTGCGTGCGCTGAAGCTGAGACTTGCGGGAGAGGGCGCCATTCCCGCGGGCTTCTCTCCCGCGGGGGACGACGATCACAATATCGCCAGCTTCGTCCGGATCCGCTCCACGGCTTCCTCGACGTTCTCTCTGAAACCGAACGCCGACAGGCGCAGGTAGCCCTCCCCGCAGCTTCCGAAGCCGGCGCCGGGGGTGCCGACCACGTTCGCTTCCGAGAGCAGGCGGTCAAAGAATTGCCACGAGCCCACGCCGTCGGGCAGGCGCACCCAGATGTACGGCGCGTTCACGCCGCCGTGGACGCGATAGCCGGCCTTCGCCAAGCCCTCGCGGATGATGCGGGCGTTTTCCATGTAGTAGTCGACGTTGGCTTGCGTGGCTTTGCTGCCTTCGGGGGAGAAGACGGCGGCGGCGGCGCGCTGGATGGGGTAGCTGACGCCGTTGAACTTGGTGGTGTGGCGACGGTTCCACAGGGGGTGCAGCGGGATCGGCGTGCCGCTGGCGTCGCGCGCGCACAGCTCTTTGGGAATCACGATGTACGCGCAGCGGGTCCCGGTGAAGCCCGCGGTTTTCGAGAAGCTGCGGAATTCGATGGCCACGTTGCGGGCGCCGGGGATTTCGAAAATACTGTGTACTTGGTTGGGCTCGCGAATGAAGGCTTCGTAGGCGGCGTCGAACAGGATGATCGAGCCGTGTTCTTGCGCGTAGGCCACCCACTTCTGCAGCGACGCACGCGACATGATCGCACCGGTCGGATTGCTCGGCGAGCAGAGGTAGATCAGATCGACGTGCCCTGACGGCAGCGGCGGATCGAAGCCGTTTTCCGCGGTGGTGGGCAGGTAGACCAGCTTGCCGTAGCGCCCGTCCTTGTCGGCGCTGCCGGTGCGGCCAGCCATGACGTT
>PMLH01000141.1:10194-13175 GCA_003159055.1 Myxococcales bacterium | reverse complement strand
GGGCAGGGCCTTCTTGAGCTTGGCGGCTTCTTCGGCCGCGCTGTCTTCGGAGCCTGCGCGCCAACGGTTGTGCTTGGGGTGGAATGCTTTGAGCACGGCTTGGAACAGATCGTCGAGCGCGACTGGGTCCAGGGTCGAAGCCAGGATGAATTCCGGCCGCAACAATTCCAGCGCCTGGCCGATGCGGAAGCGCAATTCGGGGATCGGCACCTGCTCGGCGAAGGCCTTGTCGATGACAATGGCCGTCGGTGCGGAGGCAACCAGCCGGACGCCCTGGAAGTCGGCGTCGGGCTTCAGGAATAGGCCAGCCCGCTGGTTCGAGAGCGCCTTGCCAGCCTGGCTGAAGATCTTCGCCACATCCAGGTCGGAAATCGCAGACACCTTGTCTTTCGGGGTGACGCCCAAGCTGTCGAGGGTGGTCTGGCTCAGGCCGGGAACGCCCTCCCACAGGGCGGCGAAGATATCGGCAATGATGCGGGTGGCGGGATGGGCCAGGCGGGCGTGACGTTCGCTCTCGCCGACGCTGCCCGCATACGGCTCGTCGGTGGAGCGCTCGGGCCTCGGGTGCTGTTCCAGAATGGCACGTTCGGTATCACTCGCCAGGCCGAGCACGTCGAGCAGCTCCAGGTAGCACCAGGCGCGGTCGCTCTGCCCATTCGCCAAACCGTCGGTGGCCAGGGCGCGCAGCGACTCTTCGCAGGTCGGATCCAAACGAATCAGAGCACGGTGGTTCTGCAGTGCCAGCTCGGCGCGTTCCGGGCTGTTCGCGTACAGCCTGGCCAGGTGCAGGCGTGCCGACAGCCGGTCGGTGTCGATGGCGACCGCTTTCTCGAGGGCGCCAATGCCACCTTGCAGATCGCGGCTGGCCAGCGAATCCCCGAGCTTCTCCCACAGCTCAGCGCGCCCCCGCTCGAGCTGCGGGTCGGCCGCCGCGGGCAAGCCGGGCAAGAGGCGTTCCAGCGTGGCTGCCATGTCGGCGCGCCGATCGGCATGCTCGTAGGCGACGCAAAGGTCGTGCAAGGCCGCCTCGTCGGTTGAATTGTCCTCCAGCAGCTTTTCCAGCATCTGCGCGGCTTCCACGTAGTCGCCATTTTCCATCTGCAGGATTGCGACTTCGCGCCTGCGTCCAGCGCGCTCGCTCGGATCCTCGACGGCATCGGCGATCCGCCGCGCCGTCTCGATGGCGTCTCGCACGGCACCGTCGCTGCGTTGCAGGTCGAGCAGTTTCTGCAGAAGAGAAATCTCGCTGCGTGCAACGGTCTCCAGCATCGCCGTGGCATCAGCATACGCCGCGCGGGCGGCCTCTTTGTTGCCGAGAGCCAGCTGAAGATCGCCGATTTGCTCGAAGATCTGCACGCGCTCGCTCCGATCGGCCGACGATTCGGCAACCCGGCGTAGGGATCGCGCGGCTTCCAGCTTGTCGCCGCGTTCGATGGCGAGATCCGCCAGCGCGCGCAGGGTTTGCGGGTGGCTCGGCGAAAAGTGCAAGGCCGCTTCGTGCAGGGCTGCCGCGCGCTCGGGTCGTCGCAGCTTCAGCTCGGCCTGCGCCGCGTGCGTGAGCGCTTGGGCGACCTCTTCGGGATACTGCGAGGCCATGTCGTGTTCGGCGATGCCGTCGAGGTGGGTGGTGCACTCGCGCCACCTGCGCGCCTGGAACCGATTCTCGCCAAGTGCGATGCGGAGCATGAGCTGCCCCGGCATGGTCCGGTCCGCCTCGACCAACTGGCGATACCCTTCCTCCAGGCGTCCGAGCTTCTCGTAGACCTCGCCCAGACGGTGGTAGAGGCGCGCGGTCTGCTCGGGCTGTCCGCGCAGCCGGCGCAATGCCTCGTTCAGGCGGCGTTCGGCTTTGCTCCACTGCTGCTCGCGATAGTAGATATCCGCCATGGTGATCACGGCAGGCAGATGGCCAGGATCCAGGTCGAGCGCCTGATCCAATCGAGACTCCGCTTCGTTCAGGTTTTCCGGGTTGTCGCAAAGCACGCGCGCCAGATTGGTCAGCACCACGGCCTTCGCGGCCGGCGTTTCGCTCGCGGCCAGCTGCCGCTCGTAGAGATCGATCGCCTCGTCGGTGCGCCCCTCGGCGGCTTCCAGCGACGCCAGCGCCCCCAATGCCTCCGGGCTCGCCGGGTGCTCGGCCACCGCTCGCTCGAAACAGAGGCGCGCCTGCAGGGTGTCGGAAAGTTGGTCGCGGAACACGGCTGCCGCTTCCAGCAGAATGCCGGCCTGCTCGGGCTTTCCTTCCAGCGCGTCCGCTTGACGAAGCAGAGCCCCGGCGTAGGACTTGAAGTCGTTGCGCTTGAGGTGGAAGCGCGCCAGCGCGGACAGCACGCCTGGATCGTCGGGAGCCACCGACTGCGCTGACTCGAGCGCGTGCAGAGCGCCTTCCAGATCATCGAGGTCGTCGGCCCTGAGCTGCGCCTTTTCGAGGTACAGCGCCGCGATCAGCTTCGGATCGCCGTCGGCCGTGCGCAGGGCGACGATGCGCTGTTCGAGAATGCGCATCGCCTCGTGCGACAGTCCTGCGTTGCGCAGGTTGCGCAGAAGGGCCGTGGCGGTGTCTGGGTCCGACAGGGCGTCGGGGCCGAGACCGCGCAGGCATGCCGCGGCGGCGTCGGGATTGCCGAGCTTCTCTTCCAGCACGCGCGCGCGCCGCCAGACGAGGTCCGTCTTGTCAGTTCCCTGGGCAATTTGGATGCGCCTTTCCAGCACGTCGGCCAACGCCTCGAAATGCCCGGCCGCAGTCTGCAACCGGTCGAGCGCCGCCAGGGCAGGGGCATCGCCTGGCGCGCTGGCCAAAATGGTTTCGTACACCTCGATGGCTTTCGCCGGCAGGGCCAGCTCCTCTTCGTAGATCTGGGCCAAATGGCCACGGGCTTCCCGCGCAGCTTCGCCGTCGCCTGCAAGCTCTAGCTCGCGCTGCAGGGCCGCCGCCGCTTTCTGGGCCATGCCGACTTTGCCGAGCAGCCGCGCCAGAGCCG
>PMLH01000141.1:9879-10135 GCA_003159055.1 Myxococcales bacterium | reverse complement strand
GCGCCTTCGAGTCGCGCGCCGGTGGCCAGGGCCCTTCGTTCCAGGACCGAGGCCAGCTCGGACCATCGCTCGGCGGCACGGTAGATGGTTTCCAGGCGATCGAGGGATTCGACGTTGCTTGGCTCGAGTACGAGCACGGCGCGATATCGCTCTTCCGCGCGCTTGGCGTCGCCGAGCTCTTCACGGATGTGGGCCACGCGTAGGTTGAAGCGAACCATGTCGTTGCGCGACCCGCGCTCGACGGCGCGCAGGTAGG
>PMLH01000141.1:0-9800 GCA_003159055.1 Myxococcales bacterium | reverse complement strand
CTCGTAGGCTTGCACCCACTCCTGCCACGGGCTCTCGAAGCTGGTCGCGAGGACCGGCACGAGCGGATGCGCTGTCGCCCGCGGGGGCGGGGTTTCTTCCAGGATGTCGACGTCGTTGATGTCGATCTCGCCGGTGATGACGTCTGGATCCAGCTCGGCCAGCGGTTCCGAAGCCCCCTCGGGCTGTGCTTGCGGCGGCGTGACGAGCTCTTCGACTTCGGCGGGCGTCGACCTGACCGCCACCGGCTTGGGGGTGAGGGCGGTCGCGGGAGTAACCGCATAGGTGCCGATCTTCTCCGCCAAACGCCACAGGCAATCGATGATGCCCTGGTCTTCGGGGGCGAGCCTGAAAGCGCCCAGGTAGGCGCGGAAGGCGCGTACGTCGTCTTTGACTTTGGTTTCGACCAGCGCGGCTGCACGCCTGGAAATCTCGATCTTTTCGGTGTTCTCCTCGGCGCGCGCGAAGAGTTGGCCTTCGACATTGAGGGCGTCTTCCCAGCGTCCGGTGACCTCCGCCAGGCGTAGGATTTCCTGATGTGAGGTTTCGCTGTCCGGGTCGAGGAGGAAGGCGCGCACGTGCTCGTCGAAGGCGCCCGATGAATCCTTCATGTCGTTTTCGCGCACGGAGGCGCGCTGGCGCAGAAGCGCGATGCGCTCTTTGGTGTCCGGACGGCCGCGGCCGACCTGGGCATAGACGTCGAGCAGACCCTGCCAATCTTCGATGTGACGGCCGAGTCGTTCCAGCTCGGGCAAGAGCGTCGTTGCCGCCGGCTCGTGCGCGAGCGCTTCACGCAAAACTGCGAAAGCCCGGGGCGGCGACTGCAGCTTGTCCTCGCACAGATTCGCGACCTTCAGAGCGACTTGAACCTGCTCGTGTGGATCCGCCGAGCGCGCGCCTTCGCCGAGGTACACGCTGATCAGGTCCTCCCATAGCGAATAGGTGTCAGCGATCTGTTCCAGGCGCCCCAGCGTGGTTTCGTCAGGCTGCTCGTGGTAGGCGCGTCGGTACGATTCGAACGCGCGCCTCGGCTCCTTCAGCATCTGCTCGGCGGCCTCGGCCATTGCGAACATCAGACGTCGCCGCGCCTCCGGTTCTTGGGTCAGCCCAAGCTGCTTCTCCTCGACGGTGATCAGCCGCTCGCCGTCCCCCGCCTCGGTGTAAAGCGTGGCCAGCTCGGCCAGCGCATCGGCCTGTTCGGGATCCATTTCGAGCACTTGCTCGAAGGCACGCACCGCCTTGCGCGTGTCGGCGAGACGTTCGCGACACAGCCAACCAATCTCCAAACCGCGGGCCACGCGCTCCTTGGGCTCCGTGGTGAGCGAGAGCTGTCGCTCGGCGACCGCCACCACGCGTGGCCAGTCCTGCATCGTCTCTGCCACCCGCCGCAACGCCGTGTGCGCGTCGCGGTTCGCCGGATCCATCTCATTGATGATTCGTTCCAGTGCCTCCACCGCGGCGGGAAGATCCTTGAGGTCTTCCTCGAAGATGCGCGCGCGCTCTAGGGCCAGTGCGGTCGCATCCGCGGGAGTTTCCGCAATCGCGATGCGGCGCTCGATCAGGTTCGCCAAGGCGGCGAAGTCGCCCATATCGGCCGCAATCGACGACAGCGCTTCCAGCGCCTCGCGATCCGAAGACTGGATCTTGAGCAACGCTTCCCAGGCGGCCTCCGCGCGGCTGGTTTGCTTGAGCTCGACGTGGGCAAGTCGAGCCAGCCGGCGCAGGGCTTCGACTTGACCGGCCGGATCGCCTTCGCGTGCCTTGACCTTGAGGTCGAGGATGCGCGCGAGATCTTCGTTGCGGCCGACCTGCAGGTAGGCCACCAGCAGCGCATCGATGGCCTGCTCGTCGCCGGGCACGTGCTTGACGACCTTTTCCCAGTAGGGGATCGCCTTCGCGAAATCGCCCAGCTGATCCTGGAGCAGACTGGCGATGCGCTTGATGATGTGCAGCTTCTCGCTGGCCGAGCCGGCGTACCGCAGGTGGTACTCCAGCATCTTTACCAGCCGCGGCTTGTCGCCCGACTGCTCGAGGATGTGCTCCAGTCGCAAGAGCGCGTCGTTGTCGCCAGGAATGAATTTCAGAATCTGGGTTGCGGCCAAAGACGCGGCCGGCAGGTCGGCCAGCTTTTCCATGTAGATGGTCAGCACGCGTCTGAGCAGGCTGACTTTCTCGCTGTCCGTCGGGGCGATCTCGATTTGCTCGCGCAAGAGCGGAGCCAGGTCCGCCCAGCGCTCGCCGTTTTCATAGGTCTCGACGACATTGCGCAGGGCCACGCCGTCGCGCGGGTCGATCTTCAGGATATGCAGGCAGACCGTGGTCGCGTCATCGAGGTTTTCCAGCCTCTCCGCATGCAGGCGGGCGAGGCGATGCAGGACTTCGACCTTGGCCTCGGGCGAAGCAGCACGATCGGCCTCGTCGACCAACAGCGGTACCATCTGATCCCACTGCTTGGTCTTCTGAAGGATTCGCTTCTGTGCTTCCCGGGCGCGTTCGTAGCCCGGTGACAGCTCCGCCATGCGCCGCCAAACCGCCAGGGTTCGGTCGAGGTCGCCTAGCTTGGTTTCCACCAGCACCGCAACTTCTTCCAGACGTGGCAAGAGCTCTTCCACGGGGTGGCCCTGCTTACGGTCGTGTTCGGCCGCAAACTCGAGCAAGTCGGCCAGTTCGCGGAACGAGCCGCGCGTGCGGAAGTGGTCGGCGTACGCCTTGAGTGCCTGTGCGTCGCTCGGATTGGCCTGCAAAATGGCGTGCAGGTAGACTGCGGCCTGCTCGCGGTCGCCGAGTCGGTCGTGGTACAGCACGGCGAGCTCGCGCAGAAGGTGGAGTTTTGCCTCCGGGTCGGTCGTCCGTTCGAGCTGCTTTTCGCGCAGCTCGGCCAATTTCGCGTAGTCACTTCGGCCGGCGTACAGCTTGGCCAGGTGCTGGGTCGCGGCGCCGCCAGGCGGCTCAAGGACCGTCACTTGTTCGTAGGTGCGGATGGCTTCTTCGACATCGCCAAGGGCGGTCTCTGCCAGCTGCGCACGCTTGGTCAGGATCTCAATCTTTTCTTTGTTGGTCCGCGCTTGGCCGACGCGTTCGCGCAAGAAGCGGTCGAGGTCCGCGAATCGACTCGATTCAGTCAGCACCCGTTCGAGCAGCGCGAGCGCTTCGGTATGGAAGGGCACCGCGGTGAGCGCCTTGCGCAGGGCGGCTACAGCGTTGTCGACGTCACCCGCTTCATGGCGCCGGCGCGCGATCTGATTGTAGAGGCCCGCGGCGCGTTCGGGACCGTCGGACCCGGTCCAGTTCGGGTTGGCGTAGACCGAGGCCAAAGCCTCCAGGGCTTTGTCGTCGCGCGGGTAAAGTCGGACCACGTCGCTCAGCTTTTGCGCTGCCTGCGGCAGGTCGCCGATTTTTTCCGCCAGAACTCGGCCAAGGCGGAACATGATGCTGATGCGGCGCTTCGGATCCGTGGTCCCTGCCAGCTCGATTTGGTACAGCCGGCACACCATCGGGTAGTCGCCGAGAGCGCTGTGGATCTTGCGGGCCGCCTCGACGATACGAAGATGATCGCCGGTGACTTCCGCCCGGAGTCCGGGCGTCGACAGGGCGTGTTCGATGCGCGCGATCTGCTGTCCGAAGGCGCGCTCGATTTCCCCGTGCATCTCGGCGATGCGGGCGGCATCTTTCGCCTGCACCAGCGCGACGGCCTCCACCTCCAGCATCTTGAGGTATTCGGAGGAGCGGCCCTGTTCTCGGTAGATATCCTTCAGGCGTCTGACGGCCTTGCGGTGGGTGGCATCGCGATTGACCGCATGGGCCAAGTCAGCTTCTGCGCCGGCCACGTCGGAAAGGTGGTCGATACGGACTTCGGCCGCTAGGTAGAACAGCTCGGCCGCCTTGGTCTGGTCGGCGATGGCCTGGGCGCGCGTTTCGTACAACGTGACGAGTTTGTCGAACCGACCGGCTTCCCGGTAGGTTCGACGCAAGAACAGAAACGCCTCATTGTGGCCTGGCTCACGTTGCAAGGCCTGTTCGTACTCACGCTCGTTGGGCATCCGGCCCTCCAGAGATCGAGTGGTCGTTCCAAGATGGCGACGGCCGACAGAGAGCGAAAGTAACACTCGGACGCAAGGAAACCAAGGGGTTACACGAATGTAAGTCAGTTAGAGCGCAAACCCACGCTTTGCTGGGGAGTCTGGACGCAGTGAGCTTCGCTAGGTTCCGGAACCGGCCGCCGGAACCGGAACCGGGGCCGGCCACGGTTCCGATTTCCGGAACCGGAACCGGAACCGGCAGCCGATTCCGGCCACCGGATCAGCGCGCGCCGGCTTGCGATTTGACGGTGGCCAACCGCTGCTGGATGTCGCGGAAATTCGGGTCCCGTTTGTAGACTCGCTCGAAGTAGTAGAGCGCTTCGCTGTGGTCTCCGAGGTTGTGGAAGACGTTGCCCAACTGATAGTAGAGCTGGGTCGCCTCGGCGGCAGTCGCGGATGGTCGTTTGAGCGCGTCCTGGTAGCAGCGAATCGCCTCAGCCGAATCGCCAAGCGCCTCCGAGCATTCCCCAATCATGGACAAGGCAAAGACCTCACGTTTGGGGTCCTCCAAGAGGGCCTTGAAATGCTCGATGGCGGCGTCGTAGCGCTCCATGGTCTTTTCCATGATGCCAAGGTCGGCGCGGGTATCGACGTCTTGCGCTTCCGGTTGGGGCCTGGCCGCTGCCGCAGCGGCGTGCGCGCCACGCAGGTTTTCGGTCGGCCGTAACGGGTCGGCATGGACGCGGGCCGGGACTGCTCCCTGGGATGGAAGCCGCGAGAATTGCAACGCGGCCAGCTTCTGGCGCCGTTCGGAAATCAGAGCATGCCCAGGGTGATTGCTCTCGATCTCGTCCAGCATCGCCGCCGCCTCATCAAACACGCCCTGCTCGATGAAGAAATCGATCTGCTCGAAATCGGCAGCGAAACCACCGCCCGACGGGTTCGGGGTCGACGGCGTGTCGGACATTTCCGCTTCGACTTCTGGGAGAACCGAACCACCGCCGAGCTGTGTCTTCCCTCCACCGTCGGTTGCCTCTTCATCGAAGCCAGTGGCCTCAATCGGGTCGTGCTGTGTCGCGTCAATGCGAGCTTCCGCAGAGGCGGAGGTAGCGCTTCCCGGCGGACCTTCCTGCGGACCGCCAGCGGTTCCGTCAGTCTCGCTAAACTCTTCGAGCTCAACGCTTTCAGGCAGGACCTCGATCTCGTCGCTTGGGATGATGTCCGGCTCGGGCGTGCGCATTCGCAATTCCATCGAGATCGAGCTCTCGCTCGATGGCGCGGAGGTACGTGGTAGCGATCCTTCGACTGCTCCCAAGATCTCAAGGGCACGGCGCGCGGATGGATTGAGCTCGAGAGCCTTGCGCGCATAGCCGGCCGCCTCCTGCGGCTTGCTGGCCTGGAACTGCTGCGCGAGTGTCACGTATTCAGCCGACGCTTCGGTTCTGCGATTGAGCTGAACTAGAACCGCCGCCAGTCGCTCGTGCGCGCCCTGATGGGTCGGCACCCTTTCGAACACCCGGCGCAGGTGGTCGGCGGCCCGCTCGATCAGACCATACTTCACGAACACGTCCGCCTCAGCCAAGATGCGCTTGACCTCCGCGTCGCCTTCCGACTTTTCCACCAGGCCTGACGCGATGTGGATGCGCTCCGACATGCTTGCGGGCAGAGACTCCGCAGGGCTGACGTATTTGTTGCGCAGGGCGGCTGGGACTTCCATCTCGCTGAAGGTGATGGTAACGGGCCGCTTGGGCGCGCTGGTCACGGGCAGCGGCGTGAGCGATGGCATGGGCGAGGGCGTCGCCATGGGAACGGCGGGCGCCCCCGGCGTTGCCCTCGCCATGGTGCTGTACGGCTTTCCCAGCAGCTCCTTCATTTCGGCGTCGTTGGGATCCATCGACAGCGCGCGCTGGGCGGCCTGGTTGCGTTCGCTGATGCGCCCGCTTTCGGCGTACACGCGCGCCAGTTCCTTGAGCACCGGCAAGGTCTTGTGTGGCTGGCCGAGCTGCTCGAAGGTGCGGGCCAGAAGGTCGAGCAACTCAGGATCGCGCTGCCTGACTTCAAACACCGGCTTCAGCCGGGACAGAGCAGCCCGCGCGTTGTTGACTTCGAGGTACTTGCCCGCGACTTCTAGGGCCATAGCGTGGTTTTCGGGCTCATAGTGCAAGAGTCGCTCGGCGACGCGCAGGAATTCATCGGTTCGTCCCTGTGACCGGAGCAACTTCGCAGCTTCGCCGAACTCGGCGGCGGCCTCCTTCGCCGCGCCCGCTTGCGAGGCCAATTCAGCGTAGCGGATGCGCGGGTTGGGCTGCTCGGGATTGAGGTCGATGATTCGCTTGATGGCCGACAGCGCATCGCCGTTGCGGTTCGATTTCTGGAAAAGCGCTGCCGCTTGTTCGAGCTGTTGCACGGCATCCGAGAGCAACCCGAGCTGCCTGAAAACATCGGCCAACTTGACGCGCGCTTCGACGAAGTCCGGCGACAGCTTGATGATGTTCTTGTAGACCGCGACCGCGCGCTGGAAGAATCCCTGCTCGACGTACAGGTCGACGGTCTTCTGATAGACCTCGGTGGCCTTGTCGTTTTGCCCGAGCCGGACATACACCTCGGCCATGCGAAGCCATGTGCGGGTGTCCTTCGGGTCATCCTTGACGGCGCCTTGAAACTCCGTCAGGGCTTTCTCGAAGCTTCCCCGCTCCAGGTACTTCTGAGCTGCTGCGAGGTGCTTGTCTTTCTTGGTTACCACCGGTTGAAGTCCAACTACCCAGTGTTACCGGAACGGCAACACGTGTAAAGCTAACCCCGATATTTGCCCGGTGGCCCCAGTTCAGCAAGGAATCTTGCAGATTCCTTGCCCGGTGTCGCCGCCCTACAGCCGTTCGAGGAAATGGGTGTCGAAACGGCCGCCGATGAAGTCGGGGTGGTTAATCACCCTGCGGTGTAAATCGCAATTGGTTTTGATGCCTTCCACGACAACCTCGTCGAGGGCGCGCCGCAACCGAGCCAGGGCGACGTTGCGGTTGTCTCCATGCGCTATCAGCTTCGCCAACAACGAATCGTAGAACGGTGGAACGCGGTAGTGCGCGTAGATGTGGGTGTCGACGCGGATGCCGATGCCACCCGGCAGGTTGAGCGCCGTGATGGTGCCCGGCGAAGGGGCAAAGGTGACCGGGTCCTCGGCGTTGATCCGAAGCTCGATGGCGTGTCCGCGCGGGCGCATCCCGGCGGGCAGGCGCAAGGGATCGCCGGCGGCCAGGCGCATCTGTTCGCGAACCAAATCGACGCCGAACACCATCTCGGTGACCGTGTGCTCGACCTGNNAGAACTGCTTGTTCTCGTCGAGCAGGAATTCCAGCGTGCCGACCGTCTTGTAGCCGATGGCTGCGGTGGCCTTGCGCGCGGCCCGCAGAAGCTCGACCCTGCGTGCGTCGTCGAGGGCCACCGATGGTGCCTCCTCGATGAGCTTCTGGTGGCGTCGCTGGATCGAACATTCGCGTTCGCCGATGGCAATCGCATTCTGTCCGTCACCCAGCACCTGCACTTCGATATGGCGGGGCCTGCCGATGTAGCGCTCGAGGTAGACGGCGGGGTTGTTGAACCCGGCTTGCGCCTCGGAGCGCGCCGCCTGCAATTGCACAAAGAGGCGGCTCTTGTCCTCGACGATCTTCATGCCGCGGCCGCCGCCGCCGCCGGTCGCCTTGATGATCACAGGCAGACCGATGCGCTCGATGGCTTCCTCGGCTTGTCGGTCGGTCTCAATGATGGTCGAACCAGGAACGACGGGAACCCCGGCGGCTTCCATCGCCTTGCGCGCCGACACCTTGTCGCCCATGATGCGCATGACCTCGGGCTGTGGGCCAATCCAGTGGATGCCGCATTTCTGCACGACCTCGGCGAATTCGGCGTTCTCTGCCAGGAATCCGTAGCCCGGGTGGATGGCATCGGCGCCGGTCACTTCGGCGGCGCTGATGAGGGCAGGGATGTTGTTGTAGCTCTGCCGCGCGGGCGGCGGTCCGATGCAGACCTTCTCGTCGGCGAAGCGGACGTGCAAGGAATCTGCATCCGCAGTCGAATGGACCGCAACCGAACGCAACCCGAGATCCCGGCAGGCGCGGATCACTCGCAGAGCAATCTCGCCCCGATTGGCTATCAGTACCTTTTTGAACACGCGTGCACCCGTCTTTGAGCTTTGGTTGCAGGGTTCGCGACCTTGGCAAAGTCGGGCTATTTGCCCCGGCCTTGCCCGACGCCGCGCCTCCCGCGGGATCTGGTTACGCCTTTTCGATGCGGAACAGCGGCTGGCCGTACTCGACGTGCTCAGCGTTCTTCACCAGGATTTCCAGAATCTTGCCGTCGAACTCCGACTCGATCTCGTTCATCAGTTTCATCGCTTCGACGATGCAAACCACCTGACCCTTGCGCACGGTCTGGCCGGCATCGACGAAGGGCGGCGCTTCGGGGGCTGGGGCGCGGTAGAAGGTTCCCACGAAAGGCGACGTGATGAGGGTGCCAACCTCGGCCGGCTTGGCGGCCTTTTCGGCGGGAACGGCAAACTGGACCGGCGTTGGTGGAGGCAAAGGGGCGGCGGCTGCGACGGGCGCGCCCGCGGCTCGCCTGACCACGCGGAAACCACCGCAGGCGTCGATCTCGATCTCGGCCAGGTCGAATTCGGTCGCGATTTCCGCGACTTCGCGCAGCCGTTCCAAGTCAATCGGCTCGCAATGGCACGCGCTGTCGTCTCGTCTCGGCGGAAGTGCTTTCTTGGCTCCGGCGGCGGGGGCCTTGGTCTTGCTCATTTTCTCGCGGCTCCTTTCTTGGATGAAGTCGCGGCTCGCGACTTGACTCGGGACGAATCGGAACGATGGGACCCTAGCCATGGATCCTGCTCCAGGACGAGCGGGGCCAGGGCTTCGAGCGCCAGACGGTAGCCTATTGCTCCGAGGCCTGCAATCTGTCCCAAGCAGACCGGCGCCAGCATGGACCGGTGGCGAAATTCTTCGCGCGCGTAGAGGTTCGATAGATGCACCTCGACCGTGGGGGTCTTGACCGCCGAGATGGCGTCACGCAGCGACACGCTGGTGTGGGTGAGTCCCCCCGCATTGATGATGATGCCGGCCGCTTGACCGCGGCTTTGTTGAATCATGTCGACGATGGCGCCTTCGTGATTCGACTGAAAGCACTCGACCTCGATGCCGACCTTCTCGCCTTGCGCTCGCAGGTTGTCGTCGATCTGCGGCAGGGTGACGCTGCCATAGATGTTCGGCTCGCGGGTACCGAGCAGGTTCAAGTTCGGCCCGTGGATCACCAGGATCGTGGGGCGGATCACCGGACGAGATTGGCGATGGGATCGTCGTGTCTCGGTCACAGGTCGGCCTGGATCTGCGGTGCCAAGAGTCTCATGAGGTAGCGCGCTTTCCCGAAGCTGGCCTCGGGCTTGACGGCACAGGCCACGAAGTACTCGTTGTTGACCAAGTAGATGAAGACCCTCAATTTGTCAGCCGTGAGGGTGAGCTCTCGCAGTGGACCGCCCTCGAGCTGTTCCGCCGCTCGGCGCACCTGGGCGACCACGTGAGCGAGCTCCATGCCGACGGTTTGAATGTCGATGGCCTCTTCGCCCGGTTTCGTGTAGGCGTCGACCGAAATTCCGTCGAAGCCCATGAGAATGCCAGCAACGCCTCCGGATAGGCGGTCGACCATCTTCTGCAGGCTGTCTCGGAACATCGTCCTAGGTATCTAGTCGCGAAGCTTCGGGCGTGTCAATAGCGCGGCACTAGTGCCGCCGGTCA
>PMLH01000001.1 GCA_003159055.1 Myxococcales bacterium | reverse complement strand
GAGCGGGTGCTCGTAGGTTTACGCCACTTGTCTACGGCTCGTACATATGTTCTAATTACTTGAAACCGCCCCGCCACGGCAAAGACTCTGCGAATGAGGAAATCAGCGTGGTCACTGCGCGGGCAGAAACTGAGCATAGGACCCTCATCGGATCCACGGCACGCCAACTGGGTGCGTACTACACGCCGTCGGTCGCCGCTCTCCATATGGCGAGATGGGCGCTGAGAACGGGCGACGACAGGGTTCTCGAGCCCAGCGCAGGAGACGGCCAGTTCGTGAGGGCAGTCAAGTCGCACGGATGGGAACTCGACAACGGTTCTCCTGACGTGTGGGGCGTCGAAATAGCCCGCGATACTCACGACGAGCTGATCCGACGTGGCGTCCTGCCTGCGGATAGAGCCATCTATGGCGACTTCCTGGAAGTGAAGCCGTTCCCAGTCGATGTGGTAATCGGGAATCCCCCGTTCGTACGTTTGCGCCACCTGTCAGAGGTCGAAGCATCACGAGCCAGATTGGCTGCCGAACGAGTGCTCGGCCGCCCCATGGAGCGCGATGGCAGCACGTGGATGCCATTCGTTCTCCACGCAACACAGTTTCTGTCACTTGGCGGCCGCCTAGCGTTCGTCTTGCCCCACGACGCCACTCATGTCAGATATGCCCGGCCGCTTTGGCAGTACCTAGCCTCCAGTTTCCGCACTCTGCGCGTGGTCAGAGTCCATGAGCGCCTGTTCCCCGACATCCTCCAGGATGTCATCCTGCTCTTGGCAGACGGGCACGGCGGGTCAACGAATTCGATTGAGTTCGAGGCTTTCGAATCCGTCGATGACCTATCGCTCGGCTTGCCATCCGTACGCAAGCGGATCGATGTCAGCCGACTCGTGCGCGGCGAGAGAGTGTTTGTCGAAGCCCTCCTAGCGCCCGAGCTTGTGGATCTCCTACAAGGTTCCATCGCCAGAACGACCAATCCCGTGCGGGACCTCGCGAGCTTCAACATCGGATACGTATGCGGGGACAAGCGGTTCTTCCACCCGTCTCGACAGACGGTCGCGCATTTCCAGCTTCCAGCGTCGTCGCTGCTGCCGACCTTGGCATCCGGACGGGTGGCCCGCTCCCTCGGCATGCACACGTCGAGTCTGGAACCCGACGACATCTCACGACTGTTCCTGCCTCCTCAGGGAAGAGAGTTGAGCACCCCCGAGTCGCGCTACATCTTCCACGGCTCGATGACAGGCGCCTCCGACCGGTACAAGTGTCGCGTTCGCGAGCCGTGGTACATCACGCCCGCTGTGCGGCAGCCGGACCTTCTTGTGCCCGTGTTCGCAAGCAAGCCGATTCTTCTGATCAATGATGCTGGTCTTGCAGCCTCGAACAGCTTTCTCGTTGGGAGACTTCGGACCGGGACGCCAGAGCGATTCGCAGCAGCCTGGTACACGACGCTCACCCTCCTCCAGGTGGAACTGGAGATTCATTCGCTTGGGGGCGGCGTGATGATCCTCATCCCGGGGGAGACTGGATCTATCCGACTTGCCCATAGCGTGCCTGGGATCTCCCACCTGAGCGAGGTCGATCGCCTTCTTCGGCGCGAGCAGATTGACCAAGCGTACGCTGCTGGCGATGGACCGATCCTACGAGACGCTATGGGCCTTTCCAAGGATGAAACGTCGCTTGTTGCCGAAGGCCTGGAGACGCTGCGGTGGTGGCGAACGGCGCGCGATCGTCACCTAGAGTCGTCGGTCGAAGACATCCCATACGATCAACCTCTCTTGGAAGGTATTGACCAACCGATCTACGAAGGTGTCGAGGCGCATATCTAGGTCCGGAACGGCTGCAGCGACTAGGTCGTCGCGTACTTCAGGTGGATCTTTGTCGAAGTCAACCACCATGTACGCGAAGTGGTCGAAACGACCGTGTTGAGTCTTGAAGTCCCTCTTGTCGCGTCCTGTAACGGCCGCATACATCCGAGCGTAGCGATTGTGGTCGATGCTCTCCTCCTCCTTCCCCTCCTTGATCGAGCGGAGCGGGTGGAGATAGACGTAGCCGTGGGTAGTCATCGGGTGCCAGTCTTGAAGGCTTGTGCATTCGCCGACGAGCATCTCGTAGTAGCCGAGAACGTTCTTCCCCACCGAACTCATTTGACTTCGCACGCCCACCAGGACTAGAGGCCCGCTCTCGGGGTCGATGACCGAGACGTCTTCGTCCTTTGGCTTCGTCGAGCCAAGGATCGTTGCCTCCTTGATGACCTTGATGCCTCGCCGCCGAGCGAACTTCGTAAGCCTCGCGTCTAGTTGTTCTCCGACATATGCGTGGAGGAGTTTGATGAACCCCTGCCCACGGACCGCCAATTCCGGATCAAGCCGATACAGCTTGCCCATCTCCTGAAGCATTTCCGGAACACCACCGCCCGCGGATGCACCAGCCGGCGCCTCCGAGCGAACGATCTCGTTCGTGTCGAACGGGACTTGGATTCCGTCCTGTGGCCCCGAGTGAGCACTCGTTTCTGGCTCGGTATCCGGACTCATCGTCGCGATTCCTTTCTTCGGTGACGTGGACTACGGGGGATGGTGGCCGGCCGGGCAAGCCTCGCTCAATCATGAGACAAGGGGCTACAGACAATCCCCCCGAATCGCCGCCCGAACCAACTCCCCCACTTCCCCATCGGTCGCCCGATAACCTTGGCGGGCGAGCTCCTTGCGGACCACGGTGACGACTGCCGGCGAGGAGAGGATTTGGGCGATGGCTTTGGGGGCGGTGGTTCGCTTGGCCTTCCAGAGGTCGTCGATCAGGTGACGCTTTAGGGCTTCGCGCGTGAGGTGGAAAAGGGCCTCGGCCTTCTGGGCGGGTTGGTCGGGGCCGAGGATGTCGATGTCGAGCGCGAGGTCAATCGAGACCGGCAGGCCGGGCGTCATGTGGTAGGCCTGCCATTGGATGCCGTTCGTGAGCATCATCCATTCGATGCCCTCGTTGACGGCGTACATCTCGACCTGGCGGAGGTGGTGCTCGTTCAGCTTGGTGGCAACGCGCTTGACCTCGATAAAGGCCACGAGCTGCTTATCGATGCGGACGCCGAAGTCGGCGAACTCGCCCTTCACCATGTACTCGGTGGTCAGGTCCGCGAACTTATCGAACCCGAGCGCCTCGCACAGGAAGTCGGTGACCAGGAGCCTCGTGTCGCCCTCATTGGCGTCGCGGGCGAGGAATTCGGCCAGCGGCTTGGAGAACTTCTTGATCCCGAACTTGACCCGATCGCGGGCATCCGCCTCCCATTTCGGCATCTTCGGCGGCGTGACCGCGGTATTCCCCGGGGCCCCAGCGTCTGTCACGGTGTATCCCTCCGTTTTGACCTGACTCGGACGCTCCTGCACGTTACTCCCGGCGACAAGCCCGCGAGGGGCCAAGTCGCGCACACGATTCCCACGCTAGCGCGCAAGCGCCCGCTCTTTCGCGGCGGTGAATTCGTCCGACGTCAGATCTCCATCCCGGTGGAGCGTGGCCAGCCGTTCGAGGTCGGAGACGAGGGTGCCGCCGGCAGAGGAGGTGCTTTCGGCGGAAGCCGCCGCTCTCTTCTCCATCGTTCGGTCGAGATTCACGTCGTCCTCCACCTTGGACTCCACGCGGCGCAGGTCGGCCGTCATGAGGTAGCTCGTGATCGTTGCGGTGATCGCGCCGAACAAGCCGATGCCCAGGAGCATCAGGACCATGGCCGCGATGCGGCCCTCGGTGGTGACGGGGGTGACGTCGCCGTAGCCGACGGTGGTTAGGGTGACGCCGCCCCACCAGAGCGCGTCGAACGGGTTGTCGACGGCCTTGTTGATGCCGTGCTCGGCGATGTAGAGCCAGGCCG
>PMLH01000140.1 GCA_003159055.1 Myxococcales bacterium | reverse complement strand
GGTTGGGATCCACGCCGCTACTCAACCCGTGGCGAGCACAACCTGGTCCGTGCACGCGGCCAATTTGCCCTGCATGAGGCACTGGTCCGGTGCCGAGCAGAACGCCACAGCCTGCTTGGGCTGTAGGAATCAGTACTTCCCGAGGACCTTCCAAATCAGACGGTGAATGCTGTGAGGAAAGCCTGGGTTGGTGTGCATGATGAGGCACTCGCCCGCGACCGCTGAGATCCCCAGCGCACGACACCGCTCGACCGCGGCCTTTGATTCCGAACCCTGCTGCATCCACACACGCCGAATGCCGAGTCGGCCGCAGTCCTCGACGACCTTCTCCGTCTCGGCCGGCGGCACCACCGTGACCACACCGCCCACAGGCTCGGGCAAATTGTCCAGGCCACGATAGCAAGGCTCGCCGTCGATGCTGTCCGCCTGCGCGTTGACCGCCAGCACCTTGTAACCCTTCCGTTTCAGGTGAGAGAAAAGCTGTTTTCCGAAGCCTCGCTTGCGCGATACACCGACGATGGCGAGGGTCTTCTCGGCTACGAAAATCTGTTTGTCGTTGTTCATGGCGCACCCTGCTTTGGAAAGACGTCGTCGGGCATCCTACGCCAAGCTAGACTCTGCTTGCCATGGATTCGTCCCAGGCCGTTATTGTCTCAACGATCACAGGCGTTGTGGACGAGCCACAAGCNNACCGGTTGGGAGCCGCGCATTCTCGTCGCGCGCCAGGCCGGGCAGTTGGTCGGGGCGGTGCCGCTCTACCTCAAGCACGACAGCATGGGCGAATTCATCTGGGACTTTGCCTGGGCGCACGGTGCGCATGCTGCGGGCATTCGCTATTTCCCGAAGTTGGTTGCAGCCGTTCCCTTTACACCCGCCGCGGGCCACCGGCTGCTCGTCCATCCTCGCGCCGATCGCCAGCTGGTAGTGCGCGCGTTGGCAACTGGCATGCGCGAGCTGGCCGATGCATGCGGCGCCTCGTCGATTCATGTGCTCTTCTGCCGTGAGGAGGAACTGCAAGAGTTGGCCCCGGCCGGCTTCCTTGCCCGCGCGAGCTTCCAGTACCATTGGACAAACCGGCGCCCAGAGCCCTACCGCGATTTCGACGATTTCCTGGCAGGCTACCGGTCGCGCAACCGCAAACAGGTGCACCACGAGCGCGCGACGGTCGGCGACTATGGCCTGCGCATCGCCGTGGCGTCAGGCAGAGACCTCGACGACCGCGCCTGGGCCGCTCTCGATCGGTTCTACCGAAGCACAGTGGACCAGTACGGCAACATGGCCTTCCTCACGCCCGCGTTCTTCGACGAAATCCGGCGTCATCACGCGCACCGCGTGCTGGCGGTCCTGGCCTACCATGGTGACGAGCCGATCGCGGCCACCACGAATTTCATACGCAGCGGGCGCCTCTTCGGCCGCTACTGGGGCAGCGCGGTACGGCTGCCCATGCTGCATTTCGAGCTTTGCTTCTACCGCCTCATCGAGCACGCCATCGCGAATCGCTTGCAGAGCTTCGAAGGCGGCGCCGGCGGTGACCACAAGCTCAAGCGAGGGCTGTTGCCCCAGCGAACCCACAGCGCCCACTGGATCCGCCACCCGGGATTGGCGAGAGCGGTCGAGAGCTATGTCGGCGACGAGGCGAAAGACATCGACGCCGAAATACGCGCGTGCAACGAGTCTTCGCCGTTCACCCGCTCACGATGAGAGGGCTATAATCGCTGGCTGGCAACCATGAGCAAACACCACTCTGATCTCGAACGTCGCGACTTTCTCAAGCTCGGAGGCGCCAGCATCGCCGCCTCTGCATTGTCGGCGTGTGCGGCCACTGCGGCCGAGCGAAAGCCCGCCGTCGAGAATGTGACGGCAGTCCCGCAACCGACGCCGGCGCCGGTGTCAGCGCCGGCAAAGCCCGTCGGGCCGCCACGGCGAATCTTGGGTCGCACCGGCCTGGAAGTGCCGACCGTCAGCATGGGTGTGATGAACGCGGACAATCCCAACCTGGTTCGGGCCGCGCTCGACGGCGGAATGGTGCTGCTCGACACGGCCCATGGATACCAGGACGGCCGCAACGAAGAGATGCTGGGAACGGTTCTGCCCGGGCGCAAGCGCGACAGCTTCATCCTTTGCACCAAGGTCTACGTCAGCACCCTCGACCGAAAGACGGGTGCTTTCTCGCCCGACACGCGGCCGGAAGAAATCCCAGAGAAGCTCGACATCAGCCTCAAGCGCCTGGGCTTGGACCACGTCGACGTTCTCTACCTGCACTGCCAAAGCTTGCGCGAATCGGTGCTGCTCGAACCCCTGCTCAAGGCGCTCGAAAAGGCCAAGACCTCTGGCAAGGCCCGCTTCCTCGGCGTGTCGACCCACAAGAACGAGCCGGAAGTCCTACGTGCGGCGGTAGAGGCGAAGCTCTACGACGTCGTGCTGACCGCCTACAATTTCCGCCAGGATCACCACTTGGAGGTGCAAAAGGCGATCGGCGAAGCTGCCCGCGCCGGCCTCGGCATCGTCGCCATGAAAACCCAGGCTGGCATCTACTGGGACAAAGACAAGAAGACTCCCATCAACATGAAGGCCGCCCTGAAATGGGCCCTGCGCGACGCCAACGTCCACACGGCGATTCCCGGGTTTGTGACCTTCGACCAGCTCGAACAGGACTTGGAAGTCCTGCGCGACCCGGTCCTGTCCCCGGAAGACGCGCAGACCCTGGTCGAGCCAGCCAAGGTGGCGGGACTTTACTGTCAGGGCTGCGACGAGTGCCTGGGCCCGTGTCCGGCAGGTCTACCCATTCCGGAGCTGATGCGCAGCTATATGTATGGCCACGCCTATCGCAACCGTGAGGCCGCACAATCGCTTCTGCTTGCGCTCGACCTGCCGCCGGCACCGTGCGACGATTGCGATAGTTGTCCCGTGGTTTGTGCCAAGGGCTTCGACGTGCGCGCCCGCATTCGAGACATCGTCCGCCTGCGGCAGGTGCCGAAGGAATTCCTCATCTGATGCGAGCCCTGCTCGTGTTCTGGGTCGGGCTTAGGTTGGCGGGCGCCCAACCACCGCAGCCGAGCGAAGGCCGCACCGCCGCGCCCAAGCTGTTCCCGACGGTGCCGGGCTTTCGCATCGCGCAAGGCCCGACTGAGTATTCGCCGGGCAATCTGTTCGAATACATCGATGGCGGCGCCGACGCCTTCCTTCAGTTCGACTTTGAAGACTTGCAAACCGCGACCTATCTGAATGCACAAAAAGTCGAAGTCACCGTCGACATCTACCACCACAAGGACGCCGACCGCGCGTACGGCATGTACACCCAAGAACGCCCCGCCGGAAGCACTGCAATTCCCGTCGGCGTGGAAGGGTACGCCGGCGCCGACCACCTGGAATTTGTGACCGGCCCCTTCTACGTGAAGTTGGTTCAAGGCGGCGCAAAGGCAGACTTCGTGCTGCGGCTGTTCGCCGGCAAGCTCGCTGATAGGCTGGGCGGCAGGCAAAGCGCCCCCGCCGTCCTCGCGGCATTTCCGGAAAGCGGCAAACTCCCCCGCGCCGAAAAGTTGGCCGCCTACAACTTCTTGGGGCACGCGTTCCTCCACGACGGTGTCGCGGTGCCGTACCAAATCGACGGTGTCCGATTCCGCCTCTTCGCGGTTCGGGGCAAAGACGAAACCGACGCCCGCAAGATGGTGGAACGCTACCGAGCCATCGCCAAAGTCAATGCGGGGGAGGTCAAGCCTTCCGGGAGCGAAACCCTCAAGGATCCGTACAACGGTGAGGTCTTGCTGCGCTGGAGCGGTCGCTGGCTCTGGGGCTCGGTGGATCAGACGTCACCGCACAGACAGGAACTGGTGGACCAGCTCGGCCAGCGACTTCTAGGTGACTTGCAGCACTAGGAGCCTCGTATAAACAGAGCGGGAGACAGCAGAACCGGGTCTGCGCGATCGCTGTAGGTGCAAAAACCACCTCCTCGGCGACCAACTCGATCGAATTCTCCCCCTGGATTGAAAGGTTAGCACGCTATACTGCACGTAGTTTTCGCGGGACGAAGTGTTCTGCGCGGGTCCTTGCCTTCACCCTGAGAGGACTATGTTCATGAAGAATTGCAGCCGCTCGGCCTACATTGGCGCCAGCTCATTCAGACAGAATTGCCAGTGGGCTCACTTGAGCGTCATTGCCCTTCTTTTCGGATTGGGCTGCAACGGCGGCGGCGACCTCATGGTCGGTGCCACCGGCGGCCAGGCTGGCTCTCACCGGGGAGGCCAAGGCGGCGGTGGAAACATCGGTGGCGGGGGCGCGGGAAGCCCCTTCACGCTGCCGCCCTCGCCCGATGCTGGGCCTGACCGTCCCGGGGGCGGACAGTGTGGAGACGGCATCATCGAACGTGCCGAGGGTTGCGACGACGGCAACACCGACAGCGGCGACGGGTGCAGCGCCAGCTGCCAGATCGAAGCCAACTGGATCTGTCCCGACGAAGGCAAACCCTGCCAGAACATCGCGATCTGCGGTAACGGCAAGCTGACCTCGAACGAAACCTGCGACGATGGCAACACCAAGGACGACGACGGTTGCTCGGCGGACTGCAAGACCATCACCGACGGGTGGATCTGCCCGGTCCCCGGCAAGAAGTGCATCCCCGAGTGCGGCGACGGCAAAATCATCGGTTCCGAAACCTGCGACGATGGCAACGCGAAGGGCGGCGACGGGTGCTCGGTCACCTGCCAAACCGAAGCCGGCTACGACTGCAAAGAGGCGGGAAAACCGTGCATCAAGTCGGAGTGCGGGAACGGCAAGGTCGAAAAAGGCGAGCTATGCGACTGCGGCACGGACGCAAGCAAACTCCCGAGCGGCTGCAAGGCCGTGAACGGCCTGTTCTACGGCGATGGCAGTGGCTGCTCGAAGACTTGCACGAAGGAGCCGACCTGTATCGACAGCTCATCGGGCAAGACCCGGGCCTGCGACGCGATCTGCGGCGACGGTAACGTCGACCCGAACGAGGATTGTGACGACGGCAACCTGGCCGACGGCGATGGTTGCTCGAGCAAGTGCAAGAAGGAAGACGGCTTCTCGTGCGACTCGAAGACGTCGCAGGACTCGGCCACCTGCAAGTCCGGTTCGGGACAGTGCCTGGAACTACCGATCATCTATCGCGACTTCCAGCCCGAGAATGTCACGTCGGGGGGACACCCGGACTTCTACTTCCTCGGAACCAGGTACAACGGCACGAAGTCGACCACGGTTTGCGTTCCGAACTCAGGCGGCCCGGCCAAGGGCAACGACTCGACCGCGCGCTGCTGGGGCATCATGGCCGACACGCTGCTAAACGGCAAACCGCAGCCCGGCGCGACCAAGACCTGCGCCTGTCAGTTCAGCGACTGGAACATCGCGAACTCCGACCGCATTCAGGGCAAGTACACGCAAGCCGGGAACGACAGCCCGCTTACCGACGGCGCCGGCAACTTCCAAGGCGGCACCAAGGGAACCGCGGTCAACACGACCAGCACCACGGGGCCCTACACCGGAACCCTGGTGGACTACACGGCGAGCAGCCCTGGCGGGCCGATCTGGAAGGGCACCACGCCAACCTACAAGGACGCCAACAGCTTCAAGCAGTGGTACACCGACGACAAGACGGTCAACACGACCTTCACCGACGTTCTCGAGATGCAGCAGATCGGCACCAACATCTATCAGTACGCCAGCACCTCGCACCTCGGCGACGGAGGCTTCTTCCCGCTCGACACAATACCGGCCGCCGCTGCACAAAAGACGCTGTGCAATCTTTGGCCCTACTGGAACCACGGCGACGGCAAGCCGATCTGGGCGACGTGCACGGGTGACCAGTACCTCTTCGCACCGCGCGCGACCGACGCCGATTGTGCGTCCGGGGATACGCTGGACGATGGCTGTTGGGTCATCGGCGTCAAGGGCACGACCCACGACTCGTACTTCACCGACGAAGCTCGCTACTACTTCGCCTATGACGGCGCCACCGGGATCAGCTTGCAGTTCTACGGCGACGACGACCTGTTCATCTTCATCAATGGCACGTTGGTACTAGACCTCGGCGGCGTTCACCAGCAACTTCCTGGCAAGGTCACCGTCAAGAACAGCCCCGGCGACGCCGATGTCGTCGAAGGCGGCTGCCTGGATACCGCCGGTAACATCATCGGCACATCCGCCGGATCAGCAGATTGTTCGCCAAAGAACGGGAAACCTCCCACCGCCACGACGCCCGATGATTTCCGAACCCACACGGTCAAGCTTGGTCTTGTGACCGGCAAGGTGTACGAAATCGCCATCTTCGGCGCCGACCGGCACCCGCCGGAGTCGAACTACCAGCTCACCCTCAATGGCTAC